>JANNYX010000466.1:0-7266 GCA_031410295.1 Rhodoferax sp. | reverse complement strand
GTTTTGCCGGTGCCGGGTGCGCCGTAAAAACATAAATTGCCGTGCCCTCGCGCCTTGAGCGCTTCGACAATGCGCGGGATTTCGTAACGCGTTTCCACGTTCAACATGGACAGGTCGTAACTGGTGACCATCTTGCGCGCGGGCGGCAGCTCGACGCGGTTGCCCAGCGCCAGGTCAGCGTTTTTGAGCTGGCGTTCAATCAGGGTTTCGAAGGGTGACAAAGGCTTGGCCGCTTTATCGTCAACAGCATCGCCGCCCTTGTCTGCGTGTGCAGCGCTGCCCGGCTTTGCCACCACGACGCTGGCATCACTTTGAACCTCCTTTGCAGGCAGTTTGGCCTGTACCGCCAGCCCGGCGAACCGTACTGCGGTGCGGATCTGCGCTGGAGTGAGGCCCTTGCGCGACGTCAGTTTGGCGACAAATTCGTCCGACACCTGCACGCCCTCCAGAGTTTTGCGAACCACGCCTTCACGCGCGCCTGGGGGCGGGCTTTTAAGCTCAAGGTGGTAGGCAAAACGACGGCGGAAGGCTGGATCGATCTGGCCGATGCTGTTGGTCACCCAGATGGTCGGCACCGTATTGGATTCCAGAATCTGGTTGACCCAGGCTTTGCCGTTCACGCTGCCGCTGTTGGGCGCTGCCACCTGTTCGGCCCGCGCCAGCAGTTGCGCGGCTTCGTTGGAGATGGGCGGGAAGACGTCTTCCACTTCGTCAAAAAGCAAGGCCGCCTGGGCGCTGCCCTTCAGGAACACCTGGGCAATTTGCAGTGAGCGGTTGCGGTCGCGGCCCGAGAGGGAGTTACCGTCGCGGTCCGCGTATTCGACTTCAAACAACTCCAGCCCGGCGGCCTGCGCCACCACTTTGGCCAATTCTGTTTTGCCGGTGCCCGGGGGGCCGTACAAGAGGACGTTGATGCCGACTTCTTTCTTTGCGACGGCGTTGCCCAGCAGGCTGCACAACACCTGCGTATCCTCTTCCACGTAGGAAAAATCCTTGACCGTGAGGGCGCTCTTACTCGCCGGGCGGGTGAACACGGCCATCAACTCGGCTTCGTCGCGGTATTCACGCATCAACACCGGGGGCAGTTTTTCACTGACCTTCATCAGGTCGGCCAAGTCGGTGATGTTGTGCTCGGAGATCAGGTTTTCCACCATTCCGATGCGCTCCAGCCGCGAACCGGCGCGCAGGGCTTCACCCACTTCGCTGGCTTTCACGCCCGCGACCTGCGCGATGGCGGCATACGCCTCGGGTGCGTTGTTGACCTTGAACTCCACCAAAATGCTGCGCAAATCCCTTTGGTAGCGTGCCAGCGTTCCGTACAGCAGCAACGCGCGCTCGGCGCGGTTGAGCTGCAGCAGGCCTGCCAGGGAGTCAATGTTTTTCTCCACCAACGTGCTTTGTTTTTTCAGCGCGTGCGTCAACCAGTCCCCGGTAACGGACAACAGGGTGATCAAATCCTTGGGCTGGTCCTTGGCGTATTCATCGAGGTAGAAGAACAAGGTGCCTTCCTCATACGGACCGCGCCAGGCGCCGTATTTGGCCATGAACTCTGTTGGGCTCAACGCCTCCTGGCCATTCCAGCTTTCATTGGTGGCACATCGGCGAACCAGGAAAGCGCGCAAACGCGCCAGCAATGGCACCGGCCAGACCAAGTGGCGGCCCGACAACGAGATCAGGCTGTTGAGGTCGCGCCTGGCGTTGAAATTGGCGCCCTGGCGGACCGCCAAAGTCAAGACAAAATGTGAGCACATAAGGTCCAGGACCGGGGCGTCTTTAAGCCCAGGCGACATGAACAATTGCCCGCCAACAGAGTCGAACGCCAAACGCTTGACCATCAATGCCTCCTGTGCCAATCCGAAAAAATAAGGATTGGAATCACCATAACGCAGTCTCGGGCCAAATGGAAGACGCCGTTTGGGAAATCCGCAACACGAGTAGTGCGATACGACCTTTTTGACACTACCGACACTACCGACACTACCTAGGTCTGGAGAACCCGCTTTCAGGCGTTCGGGTGATTTGAAGGTGCGGGACTTTCGGTACAGTGTACCGATGGATGTGCAAACCCTTCAATCTACTTTTCCGGAACATTTCGCGCCCTGGGTGCTGGCGCTTGGCCTTCGTGTCGAGAGTGCCAGCGTCGAGAGTGTGGTGCTTCGTTTGCCGCAGAGCGAAACACTTTGCCGAAGCGGCGGCACGCTGTGTGGTCAAGCGATGATGGCGGCAGCTGATTCGGCGATGGAGATCGCCCTGATCAACCACTTTGGCGCCTTCAAGCCGTGCACGACGGTGCAGATGAGCAGCAGTTTCTTGAAGCCGCTTTCGAATCAGGACGCCCTGGTGGAAGCGCGTATCACCCGTGCGGGCAAGTCAATGGCGTTTGGAGAGATTGAATTTCGGGGCGCCGAGGATGGTAAAAGGGTCTGCCGCTGCAGTGTGGTTTACGCCTTGCTCTAGTTCCACCCGATGACCTGGAAGCCCTTATCTGCCAGACATCGCTGAACAAAATTGCGATAGGTCGCGTTCGGGCGCTCGCTCATCGCGCCAGAAACACCGCCGGCCGCACCGCCCACTGCCGCTCCGGTAGCACCGGAACGGACCACGCCTTCCAGGTTCCGGCCAGTGACGATCGCGCCAACCGCCGCGGCGACGCCGCCAACGGCCGCTCCTTTGCCGGCGCGGGTTGCCACTTCGTTGTTTTTTTCATCGGGCGTAAGGCCTTGCGCCAGAGCGCGGGCGATGCAGTCATCGGTGGCGGCGTGTTGCTGCGCCTGGGCAGCAGCACTAGGTACGTTGGGGGTGTAGATGACCGGTCGAGCTGAAGGACTATGGGGGCCGGTTGCCGCACAACCGGCAACCAGTACAACACTCAATATCAGCGGGGCGAAGTTGCGGGGCAGGGTCATGGTTTCGAATAGTAGCGTCAGTGGACGCATGAAACTGTAAAATATCGCAGAGTACGCGCGCTTAGGCATCGGGCAAGAGCGCGGAACGCACGATTCAACCTCATTGATATTCAGGAAACGCCAATGTCCGCTCCCTCCAAAACCGAAGAGAAACATGAAGTTGATGCGATCGAAGCGATTGTGCCTTTGATACCGATCGTATTGCCGCTGTGTGGTGGGGTGCTCATCTTTTTGTTAGCGTTCATTGCCGTGTCGATGGCCTGACAACGCCAATTTTTTTCTCGCAAGGCCCGGCCCGTGCAGTGGCTGGGGTTTTCTTTTGTCCAGGCATTTTTGCACGGCTGTCGCCTTACTTTTCGAATCACGGAAAGTCGCATAATGTTATGCATTTGTTGCATGAAGAAGTGATGTAACCAGTTGGTAACCGCCTCACTGCTTCTTAAAATCATCCTCCCTACGTTTTAGAAGTCGTTTTCCCAAAGTGTTCGCGCTTTGAAAAGACGATTCTTTATCTCCAGGAGTTTTTATGAACGCACCTTCATTGCCGGGCTTGCAGTTTGACGCCCCGAGTTACGTCAAGAATGCGAATTTGATTGGGTGGGTGGCCGAAGTTGCCGCGTTGACCAAGCCTGACGCCATTTACTGGTGCGATGGCTCGCAGGAGGAGTACGACCGCCTGTGCCAGATGTTGATTGATGGTGGCGTGTTCAAACGCTTGAACCCCCAAAAACGACCAAACAGTTTTTTGGCCCTGTCCGACCCAAGCGATGTGGCCCGCGTGGAAGACCGTACCTTCATATGCTCTCAGAAGCAGGAAGATGCTGGACCGACCAACAATTGGGTGGCACCCGCTGAAATGCGCCAAAAACTGCAGTTCGGTACGTCCGGTGAAAAAGCGCTGTTTGACGGTTGTATGAAAGGCCGCACGATGTATGTCGTGCCGTTTTCCATGGGTCCGCTTGGCTCGCACATTTCTCACATCGGTGTGGAATTGTCCGACAGTGCTTACGTTGCCGTGAACATGCGCATCATGACCCGCATGGGCAAAGCCGTGTATAACGTGCTCGGAGCCACCGGAAATTTTGTGCCGTGCATTCACTCTGTGGGGGCGCCCTTGCAAGTCGGTCAACAAGACGTGCGCTGGCCCTGCAACACCACCAAGTACATCGTTCATTACCCGGAAACGCGCGAAATCTGGAGTTACGGCTCGGGTTACGGTGGCAACGCGCTGCTGGGGAAGAAATGTTTTGCGCTACGGATCGCCTCCAACATGGGCCGTGACGAAGGTTGGCTGGCCGAGCACATGCTGATTCTGGGTGTGACCAACCCTCAAGGCAAAAAATACCATGTTGCGGCTGCCTTCCCGAGCGCCTGCGGTAAAACCAATTTTTCGATGCTGGTGCCTCCTTCAGGGTTTGAGGGCTGGAAAGTCACCACCATTGGCGACGACATCGCCTGGATCAAACCGGGTGCGGACGGCAGGCTGTATGCGATCAACCCGGAAGCGGGTTATTTTGGTGTCGCGCCTGGCACCAACCTGAAGACTAACCCGAACTGTCTGGCCAGCCTAACCAAGGATGTGATCTACACCAATGTGGCGCTCACCGATGACGGTGATGTGTGGTGGGAAGGGCTTGAGCAGGACAGCGGCAAATTGCCTGACCACCTGATTGACTGGCAGGGCAAGGATTGGACGCCGCAAATCTCCAAGGAAACTGGCGCCAAGGCGGCGCACCCGAATTCGCGGTTCACCGTCGCCGCCGTCAACAACCCTGCGCTGGATAGCGCTTGGGACGACCCCAAAGGCGTGCCCATTGACGCATTTATCTTCGGCGGCAGGCGATCAACCACGGTGCCGCTGGTTTCTGAAGGTCGTAATTGGGTGGAAGGCGTTTATATGGCTGCCACCATGGGCAGCGAAACCACGGCAGCGATCGCTGGTCAACAGGGTGTGGTTCGTCGCGATCCGTTTGCAATGATTGCGTTCGCGGGTTACAACATGAGCGACTATTTCCAGCACTGGCTCAACATTGGAAAGAACCTTGAAGATGCTGGCGCCGTCGTGCCCAAGGTGTTCTGCACCAACTGGTTTAGAAAAGGCGCAGACGGCAAATTCGTTTGGCCTGGTTACGGCGAAAACATGCGCGTGCTCAAGTGGATGATTGACCGTATCGAAGGCACGGCCGCCGGCGTGGACCAGCCGTTTGGCGTGAGCCCGACCTATGAAGAACTGAACTGGACCGGTTTGAATTTCAGCAAACACCAGTTCCACACCGTCACCAGTTTCGACAAGGCCGCCTGGCAAGCCGAATTGAAGCTGCACACCGAGCTGTTTACCCAGCTCAAGCACCATCTGCCAAAAGAATTGGAAGATACACGGGCGAAGTTGGAACGCCGCTTAGCAGCTTAAGCGGCGGTGGGCAGCGCTCACGCCTTTGAACAATACACGTTGATCACACGGGGTTGCGGCTAAAACTGCCGCGTAATTTTACTTGTCACAAAACAAAACGCCCACTGCGAAGTGGGCGTTTTGTTTTTAGCGGAATCCGCGAATTGACTGGTTGCGCGAGAAGGATTTGAACCTCCGACCTTTGGGTTATGAGCCCAACGAGCTACCAAGCTGCTCCATCGCGCGGTAAGACTGAATTCTACCACATCGGGACCTGCCCGAAGGGCGAATGGAACTTGGAATCGGCGTTAATTAAACCTTTGATTCTTCAGCCGCTGGCGCCTCAACGGGCTCCGGACGGTCCAGCAGCTCTACCAAGGCCATTGGCGCGTTGTCGCCAACTCGGAAACCCATCTTCAGGATGCGCGAGTAACCGCCCGGGCGGGCTTTGAATCGGGGACCCAAGTCATTGAATAGCTTGGTGACGCTATCCCGGTCGCGCAGTCGGTCAAAGGCCAGTCGGCGATTGGCCAGGGTGGGTTCCTTTGCCAAAGTAATCATGGGTTCAATGACGCGTCGCAGCTCTTTGGCTTTTGGCAACGTGGTTTTGATGACTTCGTGCGCAATGATGGAGTTCATCATGTTGCGAAGCATGGCGAGTCGGTGTTCGCTGGTGCGGTTGAGTTTGCGTAGTCCGTGTCCGTGGCGCATGGTGCTTTCCTTTACTTTATTTAACCAGCAGCCGTGTCAGGTACTGCCGGGGCACTCGCCTCAAGAGGCGATTGAAATGTCACCCTAACGGGCGATTCGCTACTCAGCGCTTTTCCAGAGCCGCAGGAGGCCAACTCTCGAGCTTCATGCCCAAGGTAAGGCCACGCGACGCCAAAACTTCCTTGATTTCATTCAGAGACTTGCGCCCCAGATTTGGTGTCTTGAGGAGCTCGTTTTCGGTGCGCTGGATCAGGTCACCGATGTAATAAATGTTCTCAGCCTTAAGGCAATTGGCAGATCGAACTGTAAGTTCAAGCTCATCGACGGGACGCAGCAGGATTGGATCAAACTGCGTGTTTCCCCGTGGAGCTGGCGCATCGAACGCCGCGAGTTCGCTGCCTTCAAGTTGCGCAAACACAGCCAACTGCTCCACCAGGATCTTGGCAGAAGTGCGAACCGCATCTTCGGCAGAAATCGCGCCATTTGTCTCAATCTCGACAACCAATTTATCCAGGTCGGTTCGCTGTTCAACGCGAGCGCTCTCAACAGTGTAACTTACACGTTTGACCGGGGAAAAGGAAGCATCCAGCACAATGCGGCCAATGGATTTCGTTGCCTCGTCAGCGTGGCGCCGCATTGTGCCTGGCACATAGCCGCGACCTTTTTCAACCTTGATCTGCATGTCAAGCTTGCCACCGTGTGACAGGTTGGCAATCACGTGCGCAGGGTTGACGATCTCGACATCGTGTGGCGTCTGGATATCTGCAGCAGTGACGACACCTTCCCCGTCTTTTCTCAGGCTCAAGGTAACGTCTTCACGGTTGTGAAGGCGGAAGACCACGCCTTTGAGGTTCAACAAAATATTGACGACGTCCTCCTGGACGCCATCAATGGACGAATACTCATGCAAAACCCCAGCAATCGTAACTTCGGTGGCCGCGTAGCCCGGCATGGACGATAGCAACACACGTCGTAGGGCATTGCCCAAGGTGTGACCATAACCACGCTCGAACGGCTCCAACTCAACCTTGGCGCGATTGACTCCAAGTTGCTCAACATTGATGGCTTTGGGTTTCAGCAGATTTGATTGCATTCAGACTTCCTCTCAATACCCCCGGCTCGTTACACCGGTAAGGCTGGTGAAGCACCTGGCGGACAGTTTCCCGCACACCAGGGACGGATTCGAATAAAACTATTTGGGTCAATCCGTAACTAAACGGATGAGCTATTAATCGCGCAAGTAAAAACTAGCGCGAGTAA
>JANNYX010000465.1:0-1540 GCA_031410295.1 Rhodoferax sp. | reverse complement strand
CCTGGTGCCCTTCAAAACCGTTTACATCCACGGCATGGTGCGCGATTCTGAGGGCAAAAAGATGAGCAAGTCCGAGGGCAATGTGATCGACCCGGTGGATTTGATTGACGGCGTTGACATTGAAACCCTGGTGCAAAAATCAACCGTCGGTCTGCGCAAACCCGAGACCGCGCCCAAGGTCGCCGCGCGCGTGCGCAAGGAGTTTCCCGCGGGCATGCCCGCTTATGGCGCCGACGCGCTGCGCTTCACCATGGCCAGTTACGCGTCATTGGGCCGCAACATCAATTTCGACACCAAACGTTGCGAGGGGTACCGCAATTTCTGCAACAAGCTCTGGAACGCCACCCGGTTCGTGCTGATGAACTGCGAGGGTTTCGATTGCGGTTTGGCAAACCACACCAAGGTGCAATGCGCCCCCGCTGTACTTGACGAAAGCGGTCGCGTGACCGCGCCCGCCGGGCCTTTCCACAACTACCTGGCTTTCAGCCAGGCCGACCGCTGGGTCAGCTCCAAGCTGCAGCAGGTTGAAGCCGAGGTGGCGCAGGGTTTCGCCGATTTGCGCCTGGACAACGTTGCCAACACGATTTACGACTTCGTCTGGAACGAGTTTTGCGACTGGTACCTGGAAATTGCCAAGGTGCAGATCCAATCGGGCAGCGACTCCGAAAAACGTGCGACAAGGCGCACCCTGATCCGCACGCTTGAAGCCATTTTGCGTCTGGCGCATCCGGTGATTCCGTTTATCACCGAAGGCCTATGGCAGAAGGTTTCCGTGGTTGCCGGCCTGCCCGGAGAATCCG
This sequence comes from Rhodoferax sp., assembly GCA_031410295.1. Lineage (GTDB taxonomy): Bacteria > Pseudomonadota > Gammaproteobacteria > Burkholderiales > Burkholderiaceae_C > JANYCG01. The sequence goes on along the minus strand of JANNYX010000465.1, from coordinate 740 downwards.
TCAGCATCGCCGCATACCCAGAGGCCCAGCCCGAAAAAATTGACGTCAAGGCGATGGCGCACGTTGCCAAACTCAAGTCGGTGGTCGACGCCTGCCGCGCCCTGCGCAGCGAAATGAACGTCTCGCCAGCGACCCGCCTGCCGCTCTATGTTTTGGGCGATGGCGCGTTCATGCGCCAATCGGCTGGCGTGTTGCAGGCGCTGGCCAGGCTCAACGAGGTCAGGGTGTTTGACACCGAGCCCGGCTGGCAAGCCGCCGCCGCCGCCTCACCGGTGGCGCTGGTGGGCCAAGGCGACGAAGTGGTGCGCCTGTGCCTGCACATGCAAGTCGACGTCGCGGCTGAAAAGACCCGCTTAAGCAAAGAAGTTGCACGGCTGGAGGGTGAAATCGCCAAGGCCGGCCACAAGCTTGGCAATGCCGAGTTTGTTGCCAAAGCCCCGCCCGCCGTGCTGGAGCAGGCGCGCAAGCGGGTGGCGGATTTTGAGTCAACCCGGGCGAAAGTGCAGGATCAACTGGCGCGAATCGACGGCTCAAAAGGCGAATAGGAAAACGTCGCGAGGATGCTTAGCTGCTAGGCGCACGGAGCGCAGCAACCGGAATGCACTTCAGACGCATGACGATTGAGAGCACCGCGCGACAACGCCGATGAGCCCCGCAGTAGTTTTACTAGCGCCTTTTCATCACGTGGATGAAATCGGCGCCGGAAGTCTGTTGCTCCAGCAGTTCATTGCCGGTTTGCC
>JANNYX010000464.1:0-4431 GCA_031410295.1 Rhodoferax sp. | reverse complement strand
TAGCCGATGCGCCCGCCCAGAATCACACCCATCACGCCGAGGAAGAGGATGTCTTCAACGTCTTTGCGCACCCAAAGCGGCGCGGTTTCGGCCTTTTTGCCGCTGCCGGTGGTGACGGTCAAATTCACAAACGGCGGGTGTTTCAGCCGCCGGAACCCCAGCCACATGAAGAGCCCAAACGCCGCCAGATACGTCAACCCGTACCAGTGGATGGCCAGGGGCCCGAGTTGCAATGCGACGGGGTTGATTTGCGGGTGGATCAGCATGGCGGATATTGTGCCTGCGCCCGTTGATGCCTTGCCTCAACGTCATCCACGCCCATCACCATCATGAAATTGTCAGCCCAGTCCCGGACGTAATAGTCCTGCAGCCGGAAGCGGTGGCCATTGAGCTCAAAGTCAGCAGTACCGCCCCAGCCGTCCGACATCACGAATCCCAGCGCCTTGTAGAAGCGCTTGGATTTTTCGAAGTTCCTGGCGGGAACGTAGACCTTGAGGTCGTTGATGGTCAACGGCATTGGCAATTCCTTGGCGTCTCACAAAGCTGTCCAAAAACTTCATTTTGCGCAAGCGCTGCGGGTTCTGGAACGTGTGGTGAACGTGGAAGCGTCATGGGGCGGATTTTTTTGCGTTACTTTTGCCGATTGATGGCGCTGTTTTGCGACCTTGGGCTGCGTTCAGGGGACCCTGTGCCGCTGTCACTGGCGCCCGCCGTTGTTGGCCGGCTTCCCGACCTGTGCATCACGCCATAGGCGAACGAGCTCAGCGGGATCATCGGGCGTTGTTTCGTACCGTGCAACACCTTCTGGAAAGATAAACCACGGCAGTGCGCTGCGAACAAATTGGTGGGCAATGGGTGTGAAGTCTCTTGCCCGCTGCAGGGTGCCTGGCCGCAGAACGGCGTGTTTTGGTCGATTGACTGGCTCCGACCAAAGGCGAACCGCGCACGCCGGACAAACCTTGTTGTTTCGTTCGCGTCCGTCGTTCGCGATGGACGAAACCAGCAAAGGGCTACCCTCCAGCACTTCGAGCGAATCGCGTTGTACCCACATCGACAGAAGCAGCGCACCGCCTGAGCGGCGCTGACAGTCGGTGCAATGGCACGCATAAAGAGTCAGCGGCTCGGAGGTTAATTTGAACTTGACCTGCCCGCAAAGGCAGTTGCCCAGATAAGGTGGTGACATGTCGGGTGGTCCTCCCTGCGAAACCTAATTCAATGTATGCCGATGTATGCCGAAAAACTTGCGGTACAAATCGGGTGCTGCGGTTTATACCATTCTGGAAATCTCTAGAAACCTTTACAAACACAAGCTCTATTTTCAAGATTTTTAGCCCTCAAGATCCCATGGAATCGCGCTGGTTTGCCAAATATATTGAAGCACTACAAGGCCATCAAACCCGAGCATTAAACCCCGGATTCCCCCAGCAAGTACCGCAACGCCCCCTGCCCCGCGCGCCTGCCGCTGCTCAAACACGCGGTGAGCAAATAACCCCCCGTCGGCGCTTCCCAATCCAGCATTTCACCGGCGCAGAAAACACCGGGCAGGCGCTGCAACATCAAGTGTGGATCGAGCGCGCCAAACCGCACGCCGCCGGCGCTGCTGATGGCCTCGGCCACGGGGCGGGGCCGCGCGAGGGTGAGGGGCAAATGTTTGATGGCCACCGCCAGCCGCGCCGCGTCGTTCATGCCGTCTTTGCCCAGCACTTCGACCAGGATCGCCATTTTGATGCCGTCCAGATGCAGGCGGCTTTTCAGGTGGCTGGACAAGGAGCGTGAGCCGCGCGGATGGTTGACCTCGGCCTGCACTTTGGCAGCGGGCACGTCGGGCAGCAAGTCGATGTGGAAGGTAGCGCGGCCGTCTGAGGCGATGGTGTCGCGCAGCAAAGCGGATGCGGCGTAGATCAGGCTGCCCTCCACACCTGTGGCGGTGGCGACGAATTCGCCTTTGCGCACGAAGCTTGCACGGCTGCTGCCGGAATTGGAAAAGGCTTCGACCGCTTCGACAGGACTCAAGGCGGGCGACCCGGCCCGAACAGCGGAATGGACCTCAATTGCCACCGATTTGAACGGCAGCCCGGCAAATTTTTGCGCGAAAAAAGGGCTCCAGCCACTCTGATTGCCCAATTCATTGCCCACCTCACTGCCGAACACCACGTCGAAGCCGCAGTTGGCAGGCAACAGCGGCGCAACGTCAACGCCCTGGGCCGCCAGCAGATCAACCCACGCGCCGGTGGAACCCAGTTGCGGCCAGCTTGCGCCGCCCAACGCCAACACCACAACCTCTGCGCTGGCCAGCACCTCAGCACCTGCCGACTCGAAGCGCAAGTGCTGCACCGGGTTCAACGCCGCAACAGCCGCACCCGTGGCACCCGCTCCCGTCGCACCCACACCCACACCCACACCCACACCCACATCATCCCAGCCCAGCCAGCGGTGGCGCATGTGAAATTGCACCGGCAGTGCGGCGATACGGCCACAACTGCCATCATCATCACGGCCATCCCCACCCGCATTGATTTGACACTGGCGCAGCCGATGCAGCCAGGTGCGCAACAGCGGCGCCGCTTTCATGTCTTTCGGAAATACCCGCCCCGAAGTGCCGACAAAGGTCTCGATACCAAGCCGCAGCGCCCAATCGCGCACCGCCGCGGCGCCAAACGCCTGCAGCCACGGCTCAACCTGTGCGCGGCGCGCGCCAAAACGCGCCGCAAATTCGGCAGCCGGCTCCGAATGCGTGAGGTTCAGGCCGCCTTTTCCGGCCAGCAAAAATTTTCTCCCAGCCGAAGGCATGGCGTCATACACGTCCACCTGCAGGCCGGCCTGCGCCAACACTTCAGCCGCCATCAAACCGGCCGGCCCGGCGCCGATCACGACCGCATTTTTATGGCGATTGTTCACCGCCATTCGTTCGGCTTCTGGTTGACCTGGATGTTAATATCTTGGTTGATTATTTTCTTCATAATTTGTTACTATTAAGGCCGTCTAAATAATTTAATAGTTTGATACATTAATAATAGCGTTTTTGTCAATTATTTAAACTAATTTATTATTAATATTATATTTTAACGACAATTATAAAGAGCAACGAACACTGGTTCACTGACTGGTCTGCTGGCCTGATGAATGACCTATTGCATGGCCGATTAAATGGCCGATTAAATGGCCGATTCAAGGGCCGATTCAAGGGTCAATTCAATGGCCCGTCAAACGGTTTAGCGCATTGCTTGCGTCTTGCTTGCATATCGCTTGCGCTTTGAACGACGTATTGCAGCTGGTCGTTACCGCCTCTTGCTCTCGCTCCTGCGCCTAAGCCTGGCGCCCAATCGGTCAATTAATCCATCAATTCCACCAGTTTCCCGTCACCGGTCAAAAAAGCCGCGCACACCGTCGCCTGCGGGTAAACCGCTTGCACCGCTAAACGGTAACTGGACAATTGCGCCCGCAGTGCCGGGTCGGCCAGCGGGTAGGACGCCGACTTGTAGTCCAGCACCCACCAAGCGCCGTCGTCACGCCGTTGCACCAGGCGGTCGAGCCGCAGCGTGACGCCGTTGTGTAGGAGCTCGACCTCGTTGCCTTGCCACGCCACTTTTGATGGGTCCCACGCCCACGCGCCTTCGCCTTGCAAGATACGCCCAGCCAGGGCTGCCGCGGCGCGGACTTGGTCCGGGGCCAGGCCAAATTCACGCGCGATGGCGTGCAGATTGACGTGACTATTCGCGTGCCCATTGGCGTGAATAGCGGCGTGGGCATTGGCGTAGGCATTGCCGTCTTTTACCTGCGCCGCAAGCGCCACGCCAGCGCCCCATTCAAGCAGCCGGTGCATGGCCTGGCCAACGCGTGAATGCGCTGAATCGGCAGGTTTGCGCGCCGCCTGGACGTCTGCCGGGCGGTTCCCCAGGAGGTCCGCTCGAGCGTGGCCTTGAATCGGCTTTTCACCGGCCATTGGCGGCCCTTGGGGCAAAACTTTCATCTGCACTGCGGGCCTATCAGCCGATGCTGTGCTCGCCGTTGGCGCGCTCAAAAAAGGGAGTGATTCGGGCGGCGCAGCCTGCAATTCAACGGCTGTCAATGGCCGCGCCAACGGCGACAAACGCGTCCACCAACTGCCGGGCGACGGCTTGTGCGGCTCGATACTTGACAACACCAACTGCGTGCATGCCCGCGTCAGCGCCACATACAAGGCGTTGAGCTCCTCACGCTGGCGCTCGCGCTGGTCGAGCCGCAGCAACGGAACGGCGCAGGCGGGTGGCTGGTTTTCGCTCGCCAAGAAGACAAATTTTTGGGGCTGTGCGGCGGCGCCGGGCCAGTCGACCAACACGCCCATCGACTCGGCCCTGGGCGGTGTCGCATCGGAATCGAGCAGCAACACAACTTCGGCCTCCAGGCCTTTGGCGCCGTGAATGGTCAAGAGGCGCACCGCGTTGTCCAGCA
>JANNYX010000463.1:0-4175 GCA_031410295.1 Rhodoferax sp. | reverse complement strand
TTGAATGGCGCCGTGGATTTTTTCGTAAGCCTCCAACTGTATTTGCAAGGCTCTGATGAGGCCAACAGCTAGGCGAGGCGAGAAAGAAACTTGCAAATCTGCTGGCAACTCCAAAATCCCCGTTTTGCTGGCGGCGGCCTTTTGGGTCGCTGATACCTTGGTCGGTACACGGGCGATGAACAAGGAAAACTCATGTTGATTATGGGCGACCTCGACGTAGTTAGCGTAGGAAAACGGAGTGTCTTCGACAGTTAATACCGGCTTGAAAGTAACTGCATTCAAAACCTGATGCTTCTCCTGGGCGGAGGTCTTTGACCCTATTGGAACAACCTTGGATGTCTTGGTCCGTTTAATGATTTTTGTTGCCATAGGAATATCAACACAAGAATTGCGCCGTTATAGCACAATCAACAGGTTGGACGCGAGTCCGACCTAAAAGTGCCGGGAATGGAAAATTTATCGACATTTCCGACAACAGCTTTTGCACGCGCCCACACACAAAAATTCGCCCGGATTACCCCGTGAGAATTCGCGCGATCTAATTTGTAACCGCCATCATTCAAACTGAACCATGACCATACTAAAATAATATTAGGTAAAAACCCGAGACCATGCCATAATCGAAGGCTGCGCTAGTAAACGAGCGCAATTGCACATCTCCCTTCACTCACCGGGCTCAATTTTGGATTCGCATCTGCCGGGCAGATTCGTTTTTCCGCGCAAGTTCACCTGAACTTGCGAATAACCAGCTCCAAGCGCCAGTAGAACCCTTCACCTGGGTTGCTGCGCAGGTTCCGTTTGATGGTTGATGTTTACCGGAAGCCTTGTGCTTCTTCAACCATTGACGGGACAGTGGCTCCAAGAGCCACTGTTCGCGTGTGAGAAATAAATGACTGACACATTTTCTGTGACGGGTGACTTTTCGTCTGCCCAATCTGATGACCTGGCCCCTGCCGATACTTTTTCGATCCAATCTGCCGACTACTTCGCACAGCCTGAGGCAGCCACGCAGGTCGCAGCGGAAGTAGCGCCCTTGGTTGAAGCCAAACCCAACGGTTTCGTGGCCCTGGGCCTGGCGCCCGAGCTGATCCAGGCTGTGACCGACCTGGGCTTCACCGAGCCCACCACCGTGCAAAGCAAGACCATTCCTCTGGCAATGCAAGGCACCCAGGACGGCGCGGCCCGTTATGTCGACCTGATGGTCTCCAGCCAGACCGGCAGCGGCAAAACCGCCGCCTTCTTATTGCCCGTTTTGCACACCCTGCTCAAACAACAGGCCGATGCCGAGGCCAAGGAGCGCGATGACTTTGCCCGCGCCACTGCCGAAGCCGAAGCAAAGGGTGAACCGGCGCCCAAACGCCCCAAGCGCAAGGACCCGACCAACTTCCGCAATTTCAAGGCCGCCGAACCCGGCGCGCTGATTTTGTGCCCCACGCGCGAGCTCGCGCAACAGGTGGCGCATGACGCCATTGATCTGGTGCGCCATTGCCGCGGCCTGCGCATTGCCAATGTGGTGGGCGGCATGCCTTACCAGTTGCAAATCGCCAAGCTGCAAAACGCCAACCTGGTGGTCGCCACCCCGGGCCGTTTGCTCGACCTGCAACGCTCAATGCAGATCAAACTGGAAAACGTGCAGTTTTTGGTGGTGGATGAGGCCGACCGCATGCTCGACCTGGGTTTTGCCGACGACCTGGCCGAAGTCAACCAGCTCACCATCGAGCGCAAACAGACCATGATGTTCAGTGCCACGCTGGCGCCACGCATCCAGCAACTGGCCACGCGTGTAATGCGCGAGCCACAGCGCCTGCAAATCGACTCGCCGCAGGAAAAACACCAGAACATTAAACAGGTCATGTTCTGGGCCGACAACGCGCAGCACAAACGCAAGCTGCTGGACCACTGGCTGCGCGACACCAGCATCAACCAGGCGATCGTATTTGCCAGCACGCAAATTGAATGTGATGGCCTGGCCAACGATTTGCAGCAAGACGGTTTCAGCGCCGTGGCTTTGCACGGGGCCCTGAACCAGGGCCTGCGCAACCGCCGCCTGATGGCGCTGCGTGAAGGCCATGTGCAGATTCTGGTCGCCACCGACGTCGCCGCTCGCGGCCTTGACGTGCCCACCGTCAGCCACGTCTTCAACTTTGGCCTGCCGATGAAGGCTGAGGATTACACCCACCGCATCGGCCGCACCGGCCGCGCTGGCCGCGATGGCCTTGCCGTGACACTTGCCGAATTCCGCGACCGCCGCAAGATTTTTGACATTGAAGCCTACAACCGCCAGCCGATCAAGGCCGATGTGATTCCAGGCCTGGAGCCGAAACAGCGCTTTCCTGAATCACGGCCAGGGTCCAACTTTGGTGGCCGGGTCAGCCATGCCAGCCGAGGTGGCAATGAAGGTTTCTCGCGTGACCGCAAATTTGGCGGCGGCGGTCACGGTGGTGGCGGTCATGGCGGTGCTGGCCACAATGCCAATGGCAACAACGGCGGCGGCTTCAACTATGAGCGCAAAGGTGGCTTCAATGACCGCTTTGCCAATGACCGCTTCGCCAACGACCGCGCTAGCAACGGCAATGGCAACGATTTCGGCGCGCCGCGCGGTGACTTCGCTGACCGCAAACCGGCCTTTGGCAAACCGGCATTTTCAAAACCTGCGTTCGCCAAACCAGCGGGTGCAAAAACCTTCAGGCCGGCCCCCGGCCCGAAAGTGTTTGTGCCGCGCGACGCCAGGAAACGCCCAAGCCGCGAAGTCTGAATTCGGGCCTGACAGCGGTGTAGCTGTAAACCTTGAAGTAAAATCGCTATCAGGCCGTCAAATCATATAGATACTTTGCTATATTTATTATAGCATCCTAACGGTTTGACCCATTCACAAAATCGCCATGCCCATGGCGATTTTTTTTTGTGAGCCGGGCTCAGCCCCGGATCGTGGACTCCAATACCGCGCGCGTGATCACCACCGGATGCTCACCGATGTGAAACGCCAGTTTGCGGTCGCGCAGCGCGGCGTCGGAGGCCGTCACACGCTCGAAGCGGCGCAGGTGTTCTGTCCACGACGCGTCAATGATCTGCTCGACAAAGCGGCCGGGTGTGCTCACGTCGCGCAGCAACTCCCATTGCAAGGCGCCATGACGCAGGCGGCTGCTGCGGCTTTGTTGCATCAATGCGCGAAATTCGGAAGCCCGGGCCGGGTCGATCAAATATTCAATGGTGGTGACGATGTGTCCGCTTTCGGGCACTGACGCCGCCACGGGCACACGAAACGTGTCTGACGGCGTCAAATCTTCCTCAATGCGGTGGTCTTTCATGCGCCGGATGGCCAACATCATGGTGGCGAAGCCGGACACCGCGCCGACACACACGCTGACCTGCACCGTCGACATTGTGGCCACCTGTCCCCAGGTTGCCGCACCCAAGGCACTGGCGCCCATGATCGCCATTTGGTACATCGACATGCACCGCGCGCGCACCCAGTTGGGCAAACCCATCTGCAGCGACACGCTCAGCGCATTGGCGGTGGTGATCCACGCCGTGCCCAACGCAAACATGGCCGGCACCGCAATCCATGCGTTGGGTGCAAAAGCAACTACCAACATGGCCAAAGACTGCAGCGATGCGCTGCGGGCGACCAGGCCGTCACGTGACCACATCTGGCGCAGGCGAGGCATATACAAGGCCGCTGCAATGGCGCCTGACCCCATGGCCGCCAGCAGCAGCGTGTAGGTGCCGGCGCCCCCACCCTGCAGTCCACGGGCCACCAGTGGCAACAAGGCCAGCAAGGCGGTGCTGTGGAAGAAAAACAGCGAAATCAAGACCAGCACGCCTTTGAGGTGATCTGACTGCCCGGCGAACTGCAAACCCACCCGAATGGCGCCAAGCAGCTTCTCGGGGCCCAGGGGCGGCGGCTGCACCTTGCGTTGCCAGCGCGATATAGCGACGGCCGCCATGAGCGACAACACGGCGTTGAGCAGGAACACATAGGCGCTGCCGAAACCTGCAATCAAGGCGCCGGCGACGAGTGGCCCGACGATGCGCGAAGCGTTCATGGCAATGCCGTTGAGCGCCAACGCCGCCGGCAATTTGTCGCGCGCCACCAGCTCCGGAACAATGGCCGCGTAGACCGGCCAGCGCAGCGCCAGGCCAATGCCGTTGGTGAACGTGAGCAGCAGCAGCAG
>JANNYX010000462.1:0-10150 GCA_031410295.1 Rhodoferax sp. | reverse complement strand
GGAATCTGCTCGAACAGCATGTCGGCGCCCACCTGAAAACGGCAGCCGCGGGCCTGGGCGGCCTTGAGGAAGGCGGTCATCTCGGTCTTCATGACGACTTCGCCCACCAAGGTGCTGGGGGCCACGCGCGACATGTCCATCGGCAACGGGTCGCCGTCGTTCATGCCCATCGGTGTGGCATTGACCACCACGTCAAAACCGGCAGGGTCATTGGAGCCGGTTTGCACTTGCAGGCTCGGGTAATGCTTCTTGAGCCGCTCGCCAAGGCCTTGCGCTGACGCGGCATTCATGTCAAACAAGGATATGTTGGCAACCCCTGCCGCCGCCAAAGACGCTGCGATTGCCGAGCCAACACCGCCGCTGCCGACCACCAGAACACTGGCGCCCTTAAGGGTGACGCCCTTGCGCAACACGCCGCGTACGAAACCTTCACCGTCGAACATGTCGCCCTGCAACTGGCCGTTGGGACCCAGCCGCACCGCGTTGCAGGCGCCGGCAATGGCGGCCGTGGGGAAAACCTCGTCCAAGAGGCCAATGGTGGTGACCTTGTGTGGCATGGTGATCAGCGCGCCACGAATGTTGGTCAAGCGGAATACAGCCTTAAGGAATACCGGGAAATCTTCAGCCTTGCAGCCCATCGGCATGACCCGCGCATTTACTCCGGCTTTGTCAAACCAGGGGTTGTAGATCATCGGCGCCTTGAAGCTGTGTGTCGGGTAGCCGATGTGTGCGATCAGCTCCGTATGGCCGTTGATGACGCTCTTGGACCCTGCTTTAGCCGCCGTCTCTGCCATTATTTGCCTGCCTTTGCCGCAGCAAGGGTGGCACGCAGCGCCAGCAAATAGCTGTCCACGCCAAAGCCGCTGATCTGGCCCTTGATGATTTCTGCAAACACCGACTTGTGACGGAATTCCTCGCGCGCATGGATGTTGCTCATGTGCGTTTCGACCACTGGGCAGGTCAGGATGGCCAGCGCATCGCGGATGCCGTAGCTGTAATGCGTCCAGGCGCCGGCGTTGAGCATCACGCCGTCGACGTTGTCTCGGTAGGCCTGGTGGATGCGCTCGCACATCTCGCCTTCGTGGTTGGTCTGGTAGTGCTCGACATCAACACAAAGCTCTTTGCCCAATGCAACCAGCGAGGCATTGATTTCATCCAGCGTGATGGTGCCGTATTGTTTCGGGTCGCGTTTGCCGAACATGTTGTGGTTGATGCCGTGCAGCATGAGAAATTTCATTTTTCAGTGTCCTGTGCGGGATTCAAGACAGGCCACCCGCGCCGCAGCCAGCGCGTGTAGCCTGATGCGGCTCAATTATTTGCGCAGCTTGGCCAGTTCCGCCATCATTTCATTGACGGTGGCTTCGCCAACGTTCGCAGAGTATTTGGCAATCACCGGTTTCATTTTTTCGCGCAGCTTGGCTATTTCAGCCGGCGGGAAAGTCGTCACGGCCATGCCGTTCTTTTTCAGCAGATCAAGGTTGGCAGCGACGGCGGCACGCGACGCTTCGCGTTGGGTTATGGCGGCTTCGTCAGCGGCGTCGTCGATCAGTTTCTTTTCGGCGGCGCTGAGCGTATCCCAGACCTTCTTGCTGAAAATCACCGATTGCGGGTTATATTGGTGGTTGGTCAGCGCAATGTTTTTCTGCACTTCCCAGAACTTGTTGGCGGCGATCACGCTGATCGGGTTTTCCTGACCGTCAATGGCTTTTTGCTCGAGGCCGCCATAGACTTCAGGGAAGGGCATGGGCGTGGGGTTGGCACCCAAGGCCTTGACCCAGTCCACGTTGATGGGATTGGGGATCACGCGCAGTTTAAGGCCGTCAATGTCTTCCACCTTGTTCAACGGGCGCTTGCTATTCGTGATGTGGCGATAACCCAGCTCCCAATACGACAGGCCGATCAGGCCTTTTTCTTCGAGCAGCTTGTGCATTTTGCGGCCAACCGGGCCGTCCACAATGGCGTCGGATTCCTTTTCATTGGCAAACAGGAAGGGGAAGTCAAAAATCGCAAGCTCTTTGGCCTCGGAGGCCAGGATGCCCGAGTTCATGACCGACATCTCAATCGTGCCGCCCTTCATGGCCGACACCACGGACTGGTCGCTGCCCAGGGCACCGGCCAGAAACAGGTTGACCTTGATCTTGCCGCCCGACTTGGCAGCCACCAAATCGGCGAACTTCTTCATGCCGGCAACGGCGGGGTGACCCTCAGGGCCGTTGAGGCCAAACTTGATAGTGCGCTCCTTGATGTCCTGCGCAGAGGCAATGCCCATTGCGGCAAAAGCCACCGCGGCCACCAATGATTTCAATACCAGACGTTTCATGCTTGTCTCCAAAAAAAGAACTCAGTACGCAGATTTTTGGACAAGGGAAGCGGCGTACCAGACACGCCCCCTGCCGGGAAAATTGCAATTTTCGACGGACCGTCCCTAGCCCTCGAAGAGTGTGGGGCCAAATTTGCCGCCGGGCCGCCCCAAGGCAAATTAGCCCCCTCGGGGGGCAGCGACGACACGCAGTGCGGAAGCGTGGGGGCATATAACTCAGCCAGACAACCATCGGGCGGGCCAAATGACGATCTCGGGGAACAGCACCATCAGGAACATCAATGAAAACTGTGCCAGCATGAAGGGCAAGACACCTTTGGTCACTTCATCCATGCTGACCTTGCCAACGCCCGCCACCGTGTTGAGTACCGTTCCCACTGGCGGTGTGATCAGGCCGATGGCGTTGTTGATGATAAACAGCACCCCAAAGTAAACAGGGTCGATGCCGGCAGCCTTGACGATCGGCATCAGCACGGGTGTCAGGATCAGGATGGTCGGCGTCATGTCCATCGCCGTGCCCACCACCATCACCAGGATCATGATCATGAACATCAACAACCTGGGGCTGTCCAGAAACGGTGACAGCAGTTTCACCACGTCGGCCGGTAACTGCGCCACCGTAATCAACCAGGCCGACACCATGGCCGCTGCGACCAGGAACATCACCACCGCCGTGGTTTTGGCAGCCGCCAAAAACAGGCCGTAGAGTTGGTTGAACTTGAGTTCGCCATAAATGAAGATGGACACGCCCATGGCGTAAACGGCTGCGACAACGGCGGCTTCGGTGGGGGTGAACACGCCAAATTTCAGTCCGACGATCACAATCAACGGCAGGCCCAGCGCAAAAGTCGCGTCCTTGAGAGCCTTTGAAACTTCAACCATCGATTTGCGTGGCGGCGTGGCGACCTGCTCCTTGCGCGCCACCCACCACCAGGTCGCCCACAGGGCGGCGCCCAGCAGCAGCCCCGGCACGATGCCGGCCAAAAACAGCTTGGAGATGGAGACGTTGGCGGCCACACCAAAAATCACGAAACCGATCGACGGCGGGATGATCGGCGCGATGATGGCGCTGGAAGCCAGCAGACCGGCCGAGCGCGCCTTGTCATGGCCGGCGGCCACCATCATCGGCAACAGCAGGGCCGACAGCGCCGCAGCATCCGCCACGGCAGAGCCCGACAGCGCCGCCATCATCAGCGCCGAGGTGATGGCCACATAACCCAGACCACCGCGGATGTGGCCGACCAGCGCCAGCGCGAAATTGACAATGCGTTTGGACAGGCCCCCCGCGTTCATGATTTCGCCCGCCAGCATGAAAAATGGAACAGCCAGCAACGGAAAACTGTTGGCGCCCTCAATGACGTTTTGCGCCAGTATCTGCGCGTCAAACATGTTCATGTGCCACATCAGGGCAGCGCCGCACAGCAGCAGCGAAAAGGCGATGGGCACGCCCAGCATCATGGCGGCAAGCAGTGACCCGAGAAATACAGCGATGGTCATGTTGTGCTCCTCAGGCCGACTTGCCAGCGCGGGCGCTATCGGAGGGCGCCTCGGCATGCGGCACTTCTTCAGACTCGCTGAAGCCGACCAGTTCGCTGTCAGGCATCTGGCCGCTGAGCAGGCGCCAAAGGCTGGACAGCAGCACGATGGCGCCCAGCACGGCAAACACCACACCGCTGGCGTAAAAAATGGCCATGGAGGCCTCCATCACCGCGCTGGTGGACGTCAGGTTCACCTTGACCTGCTCCAGGGAACCCCAGAACACCAGCCAGCACATGTACAGCATCAGCACAAAACTCAAGCCCAGGCAAAACCGCTTGCCTTTGACCGACAAGCGCGATACCAGCGTGTCGGTGCCCAGATGGGCACGCTCGTTAAGCGCAACGACGGCGCCCAGAAACGTCATCCATACAAACAGCCAGCGCGACAGCTCCTCCGAGAGCGTGAAACCCGAATTGAAACCGTACCGCATCACGACGTTGCCAAACACCAGCACCACCATCAGCCCGAGCATGACCACCATCAGGTGGCTGAGCCATTTGCAATAGTGATCAATGAAATTTTGAACCATGCCTGTCTCCAGTTTTTTTGAGCAAACCTAAATGTACTAACTAGTTAGTTTTAATAAAATAAGGGAAAACCCTAGACAAAAGGGGCGGATTACTTGGTTTTTGCACCGGGCCGCCCCAAGCATTCTTGAAGAGCGGCGAAGCCAGAATGCGCCCCCTTGGGGGCAGAGAGCCACACGAAGTGGGCGAACGTGGGGTTACTTCCTCACAAACCGCACCACCATCTCAATGATGCTGTCGCGCCGGGCTGTCAGCGCCTTGACCGTCTGCGTGTCTTTTTTGAAAATAAGCCCAAACGTATGCTGGTTGGAAACGTTGAAAAACGTCAACGCCGAGATGGATTTGTGGATGTCCACCGGATCGAGCCGCGCCCGGAACACCCCTTCTGCCACACCCCGGTCATAAAGCCGCCGGATGGCATCGATGGCCGGCACGTTGAGCTGTTGGATGATCTTGCTCTGCGCCAGATACGCGCCACGCTGCATGTTTTCGCTCATCACCAGCCGGATGTAGGCTTCGTTGCTATGGTGGTGGTCGAAGGTAAACCCCACCAGTTTGCGCAAGGCGTCTTCGGGCGGCAAGTCCTCCAGATGCAAGTCTCCCTCGATGGCGCGCATCTCGCGGTAAGACTCTTCCAGAACAGCCAGGTAGAGACCTTCCTTGCTGCCGAAATAGTAGTAAATCATGCGCTTGCTGGTCTTGGTCACGGCCGCAATGTCGTCGATGCGGGCGCCTGCCAGGCCCTTTTCACTGAATTCCGCGTGGGCGGCTTCGATGATGCCGGCCATCGTGCGCGCCGGGTCGTTGGTACGGCTGGGGGCCGACTTCCTGGCAGTTGACGCCGCTTTCATGACAACTTTGTTTGCGGCGGCCTTGACCCTCAGCGCGGCATTTTTCCGGACACCCACTTTGGAATGTACTAACTGGTTCATACACAAAGTATAGGCCGCGGGTCCGCGCCGCCCCAACTGGGGAAAATACCGAGTCCGGGCGTTCTGCCCAACTTCAGATAAAGCGGACGCCCAAGGACCCCAGTGGGCCAAAATCCGCCGCAATCACGTCGCCAGCCGCAATGTTGATGGGCCGCGTGAACGAGCCTGACAACACGATCTGGCCCTTTTTCAGGCCGCCGCCATGGGCTGCGAGTTTGTTGACCAGCCAGGCCATGCCCGCAGCGGGGTGGCCCATGACGGCCGCCGACACGCCCGACTCTTCAATGATGCCGTTTTTCGACAAGGTCGCGCCGACCCAGCGGATGTCCACGTCAAAAGGCCGCACCAGGCGACCGCCCGTGATGATGGCGCCGGCGGCCGCGTTGTCGGCAATGGTGTCAACGATCTGGCGCGGCACCTCTGTGCGGTAGGCGATCAGTTCCAGGGCGGGTGTGATGAATTCGGTGGCGCGCATCACGTCCGCCACCGTGCAACCGGCGCCCGCAAGGTCTTCGCCCATGATGAAGGCCAGCTCCACTTCGAGCCGCGGATTCACATAACGCGCGGTTTCAATCTGCGCGCCGTCCGCGATCAGCATGTCGTCGGTCAAATAGCCGTAGTCCGGCTCGGTGAAGTTGCTGGCCATCTGCATGGCGCGTGATGTCAGGCCAATCTTGCGGCCGACCAGGCGCGCGCCGTCCTTGATGCGCCGCTCCAGCCACAGCTGCTGGATGGCGTAGGCGTCGGCCAGCTCGATGTTGTCGTAGGTCTTGCTCAGTTGCGGGATGATGCGCCGCGATTTGTCGGCGTCGCAGAGACTCTGAGCCGCCTGCTGGCGGGTTTTTTTGTTGAGCACGGGGTGTCCTCGTAAATGACTTGAAGGGCTATTTGATCGGCGCTTTGGGCAGTCTGGATTCGCCCGGCTCCAGTTTGAACGTGAAGTCCAGGCCGTACCACGGCGCATCCAAACCGGCCTTGCCCGCTGGCGCTTCGTCATGCCGCACAAACTGCCCGGTGAGAGTCTCGGTCACGCCGAATTGCACATCGGTAGCAAGGTTCGGGTCGTCATGCGCGTAGACCTGCGAGATCAGAGTTTTAAAACCCGGCTTGACCACCAGTGCATGAACGTGCGCGGGACGAATGGCGTGGCGCTGCTGCGCCTTGAGCAGCGGCCCGACAACGCCGTCCGTCGGAATCGGGTAACCGACCGGTTTGATGCTCCAGAAGCTGAAACGCCCATTGGCGTCGCTGGTGAACTTGCCACGCAGGTTCATGTCAGCATGACCATTCGCGCGGGCCTGCGGCTGGTTTTCATACAGACCGATGGCGTCACAGTGCCACACATCGACTTCAGCGCCAGCCACCGGCGCACCCGCCGCATCCACCACCCACGCCTGCACGTACAGGGGCGCTCCAGGCGTCGGGCTGCGCACGATCGAGCCGCCGTTTTCAGTGCGCGGGGAATTCGGGCGCCAGAACGGTCCGAGCAGATTGTGGGTGGTCCCTTTTCCGTCCTGGTCATGGTTGAGCAAACAAACCAGACTGGAGACACCCAGCGAACCGGCCATCAATACCACTTCATTGTGCGAATCGTTGGTAAGTTGCCCCATTTTGGCGATGAGCGCCGTGGCAGCGCGAAACTCCTCTTCGGTGAGTTTCACGTCGTTCACGAAGCCGTGCAGGTGCGTGACCAGCGACACCATGATCTCGCGCAGGCGCGCGTCGGGCGTCTGCTGCATCACGGCCAGCACGGCCTGGGTCAAATCGTCAGGGTTGCGGATCATGTCGGCAATGATTCGGGCAGCAGGTTGAAAAATGGGCGCTGCAGCCGTGGTTCAAACCAAAGGCACGGTGATCTTTTCGATGACCGCCGCGGTGTCCGGCCGCACACCGCGCCACCAGTCAAAAGCCTCGGCGGCCTGTTCGGCCAGCATGCCCACACCATCGGCGATATTCTTGACGCCTGCGTTGCGCGCCAGTCGCAGGAACGGCGTCATACCCTTGCCGTAGGCCAATTCATAGGCCAGCCCACAATTCGCAAACACTGACGCCGGCACCGGCGGCAACTCGCCCTTGAGGCTGGCCGAGGTGGCATTGAAGACGATGTCAAAGGTCTGCCCTTCGAGGTCGGCATAGGTGCAGGCTTTGACGACCCCATTCGATCCGCCCGCGCCGTTGCCGATGTCTGCCAGCGTCTGGGCGGTGTCAACATGGCGGTTGGCAATCACCAGCACGGCAGGGTTTTCGGCCAGAAACGGCAACAGTGCACCACGCGCTGCGCCACCGGCGCCCAGCATCAACACCCGTTTTCCCGCCATCGGGGTTTTGAGGTTATGCACCACGTCACGAACCAGACCGACCCCGTCAAAGTTTTCGGCGATCACCCTTCCCCCCTCAAGTGGGCCGTCAAACTTCATGCAGTTGGCGGCGCCGGCCAGTTTGGCGCGCTCCGAATGTTCGGTGGCATAGGCGAACGCGTCCAGCTTGAAGGGTGCCGTGATGTTCAGGCCGCGCCCGCCACGGGCACGGAAGGCGTCCACGTCGGCGGCGAAATTGCCGCCTTCGATCCTGCCGTATTCCAGGTCCTGTTTCGTCGCTTGGGCAAACATGCCGTGAATCAGCGGTGACTTGCTTTGCGCAATGGGGTTGCCGATCACAGCATAGAGGCCTGTGCCCCCACGGTCGCCCACTTCGTGTGGCTCTCTGCCCCACGCAGGCTGGCCCTGCGCTTCGCTGGGGGTGGGGGCCGTGCCTTGCTTGGGGCGGCCCGGCGCTGCGGCGTCAGTCATTTGATTCATCCTATTGAGCGAAACCCGAAATTATCCCTTCTCCGCCAAAGGCCCCACCGCTTCTTCGGCGTACAACACGCCGTCTTTCACCATCGCGTCGACGTCGGCCTGCGCATAACCCAGGCTGGCGGCAATTTCTCGGTTGTGTTGCCCAAGCAGGGGCGCCACTGCGCTGGGCGTGGTGTCACACTCAGAAAAACGGAAGGGCAGGTTCGGCAACCTGACTTTGCCCAGGATCGGATGGTCTTGCTCGACCACCATGCCGCGCGCCAGGGTTTGCGGGTCGGCCATCACCTGGTCGATGGTCTGCACGGGCGCAGCGGGAATGCCGGCCGCGTCCAGTTGGTCGCAACAATGTTTCACGCTGTCCTGCGCCAAACACCAGGCGCGCACGCGGGCCAGAATGTCGTCCCGATTTGCGTTGCGCTCGGTCTGGCTCCAGGCGCCCACGGCCAGCGCATAGGCCTCATCCCCCATCAACTTGGCCAGGGCGCGCCAGGTGTCCGCCATCTGCGCGGCGATCACCAGGTAACCGTCTTTGGCGGGGAAGGTGCCGTAGACGGTGCTGGTCGGCAAGTCGTGCCCGGTCTGTTGGGGCAGGCTGCCTTCGAGCAAATAACCCTGCGCCGCGTAGTCGTGCATGGAGACCATGCAGTCGTGCAGGGCGATGTCAATGTGTTGTCCGCGCCCGCTGGCGACGCGGCCAAACAGCGCCGCGCAAATGGCCGCCACACCATGCATGCCGGCGTACATGTCGGCAATCGGCATGCGGAACAGCGTGGGCGCTTCACCCGGCATGCCCAAGAGCGACTGCGCGCCGCTGCGGGCTTCGGCGATCAGGCCGAAACCGGGGCGCTCTGAATCCGGCCCGCTGTGGCCAAAGGCGCTGACCGAGCAATACACCAGGCGCGGGTTGCGCTCAGAAAGCTCCTCGTAACCCAAACCCAGGCGGTTCAAGGCGCCCGGGCGGTAGTTCTCGACAAAGACATCGGCGCTGTCGGTGAGTTTGTGCACCAGGGCCAGGCCGCGCGGGTCGCGCAGGTTGACGCACAGGCCCTTCTTGCCCATGTTTTGCTGCAGAAAATAACCACTCACACCCTTGATGAGGGTCGGCGTCGTGCGCCCGGCGTCGCCCTCGGTCGGCCGCTCAACCTTGATCACGTCGGCGCCCATGGCGCTCAAGCAGCGCGACATATGCGGCCCGGCGAGGAAGTGGCTGTAGTCGATGACACGCACGCCTTTGAGCGGCAGGGCTTGAATTTGTGGTTTCATTTATTTGTGAAAGGATTTTACTTACTTAGGCCGTCTAATAATATCATTAGTTTGGTATATTTATAATAGCATAATTGCATATTTAATATACTAACTTGTAACTAAACTCAATAATTAACGGCATTCCGACGCGGAATCATCAAGCGGTGTTCGCCCTTTTGCACCACCTGATCGTGCTGATTGAGCAGCTCCGACGGCAGCACCACGATGCCCCAGCCCGGTTTGCTTTGGCTCTGGCGCAGGCCGCCGACTTTGAACTTCACCCGCAACACATCGCCGATTTTGATCGGCAGCAAAAAGTCCCAGGTCCAGCCCAGCGACATGCCCGGCAGGAAGCGGTATTCACTTTGCGTTTTCAAGCCGTCGGCCACCGACAGGCCCATCAGCCCATGCGCCACGCGGCAGCCGAAGTGCGACTTGCGCGCGTACTCCTCGTCGACGTGCACCGGCGTGAAGTCGCCGGTGAGTTCGGCGTAGGCGTTGATGCGATCCGAAGTCACTTCATAGGTGGGGCTGACGCATTCGTCGCCGACTTTGGCGTCGTCCCAGGTTTTTTCGGGCGTTTTGAAATCGATTTTGGGAGCGGGCATGGGATGAGGAATGACAGTTGACAGATGACGGGTGAAATGTTGCCGGCGGGCTTTAGGCTTGGGGGCGCGGGTTGACTTTCAGCGCCTGGCCCACGCTGCCGGGCGCGGCTTGCAGCAGCTCCAGCGCCAGGCCATCGGGCCGTTGCAACCAGTTGCGGCCCTGCGGCAGCGCCTTGACACC
>JANNYX010000461.1:0-3387 GCA_031410295.1 Rhodoferax sp. | reverse complement strand
GGATGAACACCGGCGCGTTGCGGTGGTTCATACCGTATCGGGTCAGCGCGGCGAGCAACTTGTCTTCCAGCGGCAACCCCAGGGCGCGGTGGAAAGTCGGGTGTTTGGTTTCCGGGTAGACACCAATCGGGCGACCCTCTTCTTCGGTCTTGCGCCGCACCAGTTGCAGGATTTCGTCAAACGTCGGAATTTCGAAGAGTCCGTTGAAACTCTGATCGCGGTTGGCGAAAGGTTGAATGGCGCGCAGGGTCTTGATCTCCGCCAGGGTGAAATCGCCCGCGAAGAAACCCACCTCGCTCACGCCATCCACAATGCGGGTGCGAATGTAGGTGGCAAATTCAGGGTGATTTTTGACGTCGGTGGTGCCGATCATGTTGGGCTCATGCCGCGCGATCAGCACGCCGTCTTTGGTGGACACCAGATCCGGCTCCACATAGTCTGCCCCCAGTTCGATCGCCAGGGCATAACTCTGCAAGGTGTGCTCGGGCATGTAACCACTGGCGCCGCGGTGCGCGATCAGGATGGGAATATGCGGCTTGGCGGTGGCGCGCTGAGCCTGTGCAGGCGCCGGCGCCGTCACCATCAACACCGCGCTGGCAAAGGCGCCCGCCAATGACGCCCAAGGTGTATTCAAGCCAAAGAATTGGGGCAAAAACCGAATTGACTGCATTGCTCTACTCCTTTTAAATTGTTAGATTGGCACCATGATCGTGAGCATTTGTGACACGCTGGTGACGCGCAACGCTACCGCAAGTCTGGCCGGTGGTCCGATGAATTTGTGACCAAAAGTACCTTCGTGATGCGCTGGGCGGGCATTTCTGAAACTACATGAATAAATACGAATTAGGCCGTCATATAATATGCATAGTTTGCTATATATATAATAGCATCATTCGACGGCGCCCACCCATTTCCCCACCCATTGCGACTTCTCCCGCAGGAACCCACCCACCATGAAACGCATTTTGAAATGGGCCGCCGCTGTGCTGGTGATCGCTCTGTTGGTTTTTGGCCTGGTGCGCACTTTGTCCGCGAAAAAGGCGCAACAGGCCGCCGCCGCTGCGCTGGCCGGAAAACCGGCGCAGTCCAGCATTGAGCTGGCACAGACCGACGTGGTACAGGTCAAAACCCGCGAACTGGCCGAAGGGCTGGCGATTTCGGGCGCATTGAAGGCCGCCAACTCGGCCTTCATCAAGGCGCGCGTCGCCGGCGAGCTGCAGGACCTGCGGGTGCGCGAAGGCGATTGGGTCAAAGCCGGGCAAGTGGTGGCCAAGGTGGACGCCACGGATTCGGTCTGGCGCATCAAACAGGCGCAGGAGCAGGCCGATGCGGCCAAGTCGCAAATTGACATCGCGCAGCGCCAGTTTGACAACAACCGCTCGCTGGTGGAGCAGGGTTTCATCTCCAAGACTGCGCTGGACACTTCCGGCAGCCAGTTGCTGGGCGCCAAGGCCACCCACAAAGCGGCGCTGGCGCAGGTCGAGCTGGCCAAGAGAGCGTTGGACGACACGGTTTTGCGCAGCCCCATTTCCGGCCAGGTGGCGCAGCGCCTGGCGCAGCCCGGCGAGCGGGTGGGTGTGGACGCGCGTGTGCTCGAGGTGGTTGATTTGAGCCGCATCGAGCTTGAAGCCAGCTTGAGTGCGGCGGACTCGGTGAACGTCAAAGTCGGCCAGACGGCCACGTTGCAGATCGAAGGCACCACACAGCCGGTGATCGCCACCGTGGCGCGCATCAACCCCAGCGCGCAGGCCGGTAGCCGCAGCGTGTTGGCTTATTTGACAATTGCGCAAGGCGGTGCGCCGGGCGCCGGCGCGGCGGGCAGCAGCGGCCTGCGCCAGGGCCTGTTCGCCCAAGGCGTGTTGGGTGTCGCCCGGCAAAATGCCTTGACGCTTCCGGTCAGCAGCGTGCGAACCGACAAACCGGCGCCGTATGTGCAACTGGTCAGCGACGGCAAGGTGCTTCACAAAACCGTGCAGCCTGGCACGCGCGGTGAGTCGGGCGGCGAGCCGATGGTCGCGGTGGCTGGGTTGGCCGAGGGCGACAGCGTGATCAAAGGCAGTGTTGGCCAATTGCGCGAAGGCACACTGGTCAAGTTCACCGCCACCCGTCCAAACTCTGCCGCGCTGGCGGCGCCTGCTTCGGCGCCGCTGGCTCCTTCCGCCCCTTCTACCCCTTCCACAACTTCCCAATAAAACACCATGTGGTTCACCCGCGTCAGTCTCCAGAACCCGGTCTTCGCCACCATGTTGATGTTGGCCCTGGTAGTGCTGGGCCTGTTTTCCCTGCAACGCCTGAAGGTCGACCAGTTCCCCAACATTGATTTCCCGGTGGTGGTGGTGATCACCGACTACCCCGGCGCCTCGCCCGAGATTGTCGAGAGTGAGGTTTCCAAAAAGGTTGAAGAAGGCGTCAATTCGATTGCCGGCATCAATGCACTGACCTCGCGCAGTTATGAAAACCAATCGGTGGTGGTGATCGAATTCGGCCTGCACATTGATGGGCGCAAAGCGGCCGACGACGTGCGCGAGAAGGTTGCCGCCATCAAGCCGAATCTGCGGGCCGAAGTGAAGGAGCCGCGCGTCTTGCGTTTTGACCCGTCGGCGCGATCAATTTGGTCCGTCGCGGTCTTGCCGGATGTTGCCCCCACGCTCCCCACTTCGTGTGGTTCGCTGCCCCCCGAGGGGGCTAATTTTTCTCGGGGCGGCCCAGTGTTCTCGAAGAGCGGCGAAGCCAAAAATTGCCCTGACCAAGTTAACGCTGCTCCTGTTATGTCGGACATCGAATTGACCAATTGGGCGGAACAGACTTTCAAGAAGCGGCTTGAAAACGTGCGCGGCGTCGGCTCGGTCACGGTGGTGGGTGGCACCAAGCGCGAAATCAACATCTACCTCAACCCGCTGGCGCTGGAGTCTTTCGGCATCACGCCGGAGCAGGTGGTGGCCGCCGTGCGCAATGAAAACCAGGACTTGCCTCTGGGCGCGATCCGCTCAACCGAGCAGGAGAAAGTCATCCAGATCGACGCCCGCATGCGACGCCCGGAAGATTTCGGCAAGATCATTGTGGCGCGAAAAAATGGCACACCGGTGCGCGTCGAACAAGTCGCCAAAGTGGCTGACGGCGCGCAGGAGATCGAAACCCTGGCGCTGTACAACGGCCAGCGCACCTTGTTGTTGAGCGTGCAGAAATCGCAGGACGAGAACACCATCCAGGTCGTCGATGGTCTGTTGAAAACCATGGCTGACATGAAGGCGCAGTTGCCGCCTGGCGTGAAGCTGGAGCAGATCGTCGACGGCTCGCGCGCCACGAATTGAGGAAGAGGAAGACGATCAGGATGGTCAGGAGCGCGCCTTCAATCAAGGTGCGCCGCACGTTTTCAACCGACACCCG
>JANNYX010000460.1:0-2113 GCA_031410295.1 Rhodoferax sp. | reverse complement strand
GCGGTAAAGCTGGCCGGCGCGCTGCCAAACATGTCCGCGGGAATGCTCATCGTATCCATCGCTTTGATGAAGCTGTCGGTGGTCAAGCCTTTGCCCGCCTTGTTCAGGCCTTTGGCAAAGGTGTCAACAATGAGGTAACCGTAAACCGAGAACACGGTAGGGTCTTCATTGAACTTGGTTTTGTACTTGCTGGCCCAAAACTGCACGTTTTTGGACGCGTCATCCAGGTAGGGGTGTTGCACGGTCATGGTGGCGTAGAGACCGTTCATCGCCGGGCCACCGAGTTTGTGGATCAAGTCGGTGTAGCCGGCGCTGGAGGCCATGAAGGTCGGGTTGTAGCCCAATTTGCGCGCTGTGCCGATGGTGCCGATGGTCTCGCGGATGATGGTGCCCATCACGATCAGGTCGCAGCCCGACGACTGCATTTTGGCCACTTGTGAGGAAAAATCGGTGGCGCCGCGTTTGTAAGAGGTTTTCTCGGCCAGATCCATGTTGATGGTTTTAAGGCCGGCCTCGGCGCCGCGTTGCACCTCAAGGCCGAAGTCATCGTCCTGGTAAATGGTGCAGACTTTTTTGGCATTTTTCTCTTTCACCATCTTTGGAACAGCCACGCGCATCTGGTCGAAGTAAGTTGCGGCAAATGAATACTTCAGCCGGTGCAGGGGTTCATACATCTCGCGCGCAGCCGTGATCGGGAAGAAGTTGATCACGTTTTTCTCGAACTGCACCGGCATCGCCGCCAGGTTGTTGGCGGTGCCAATGTGCCCCAGCATGGCGAATATCTTGTCCTGGTTGACCAGTTTTTGCGCCGCCAGCACGGCCTTTTTCGGGTCGTAAGCCGAGTCTTCGACAATCAATTTCAGTTTGCGGCCATGGATGCCGCCTTGTTCATTGATTTCGTCCACCGCCAGCAGCATCCCGAGGCGGGACTGTTTGCCGAAGCCGGCAATCGGACCGGACAGATCCTGGATCGACCCCAAGGTGATCTCGGTGGCGCTGACGCCTTGAAGTGGCACGTCTTTTTGTGCCTGCGCCAACGGCGCGGCCAAGGACAGCGCGAACGCAGCCAAAGTGGCAAGTGACTGACTCAATTTCATGGGGTTTCCTTTTTAAAAAGTTGTCAAGGTTTGGGTGGCTTGTCTTGCACCATTTTCCGTCCGGCAAAGCGCCACAGTCCATCCTGTTTTACCAGTACATCTTCATACACACCGGTGTAGGCGATCTGCGCGCCGTTCGCCCGCGTGCTCCACAACTGCAGGTAGGAGCGCGACGTGGCGCGGTCGCCCACAACGGTCGAGACGATGTTGGTCGTGAAGTGCCGCCCGCCGGGGATTTTGGGGGCGTAGTTTTGCCGGTAACCATCTGCGAATTCCTTGATCGCCACTTTGCCCACCAGGTATTTGCCAATGCCGTCAAACACGGCGTCGTTGGTCCAGCAATCCAGCCAGACATCCATTTGCAGGGCGTCAATGGCATGGTTGTACCGGGCGATCAACTCCTCGATCGCAAGTTTGTCCACGAACTGCTCGGCAAGGGTTGTATCGCTCATCGCGGGTTCGTTTCGATTTATCGCGCCAGGTAGGCGTCAAGCGTTCTATGAAAATGCCGGATGCGGCTTTCCTGGTAGATCGACAAAGTCACACCGGGTTTTTTCGATGCCCGCACGCCGCGCTGGATGCGTTTGAGGTTGTCGGTGTCCTGGTCCGCCACATCGGCTGCGGAGCCGATACCCGGCACCAGGCTCCAGGAGTCTTCCAGGCCAATCTGGGTCACTTTTGCCGGCGCCGGGTGGCTGCCGTCCGGCGCCTTGGCAAACAGCAGCATGATCTCCATGATCGACTGCTCCGGGTTGTCGCCGTGCGGGCGAAAGCGGTACACCAAGGGTGTCGCCTGGCCGGCCCAGGGCGACAGATTCGGGAACAAAAGGTACTGGATCAAATCCAGCGATTCGCAGTCGGAAAGTGCCGACAAGTCTTGCCCGGTCGAGCGGCCCAGGCGCTTGCGCACGTGTTCACCCATCCTGGCGCGGGCGCTTTCACCTGGAGCGAGTTGAATCGGTGTGTTGCCATAAAAAGGCATGTCGCGCTGCATGGCCTTCAAGATGTCTTGCTGC
>JANNYX010000459.1:0-4792 GCA_031410295.1 Rhodoferax sp. | reverse complement strand
CTTCACCAAAGGCGCCGACGTGGGCGCCGACCTGGTGGGCAAGGTCGAGGCCGGCATCCCCGAAGACGACCCGCGCAACCCGGCGGTGATTGCCGACAACGTGGGCGACAACGTGGGCGATTGCGCCGGCATGGCCGCCGACCTGTTCGAGACCTATGCCGTGACCTTGATCGCGACGATGGCGCTGGGTGCCATCGTGGTCACCTCGGCCGCGATGGCGTTGTCCGGGATCAGCCACGTCGTGACGAACCAGAAGGCGATCAGCGACAGGACGCCCGCGACCGCGAGCCCCTTGTAGAGCGCGGGCATCACGTTGACCATGCCCGGCGAGGCTTTCACAAAGAAGCAACCGATGATCGACGCGATGATCGACACCGCGCCCAGAGCCAGCGGGTACACCACTGCGGCCGTGCCGGAGCTGGTGAGCAACAGGGCGCCCAGCACCATGGTGGCGATCAGGGTTACGGCGTAAGTTTCAAACAGGTCCGCGGCCATACCGGCGCAGTCGCCGACGTTGTCACCGACGTTGTCGGCAATCACCGCCGGGTTGCGTGGATCGTCTTCGGGAATGCCGGCTTCGACTTTGCCGACCAGGTCTGCGCCGACGTCTGCGCCTTTGGTGAATATGCCGCCGCCCAGACGGGCGAAGATGGAGATCAGCGACGAGCCGAAAGCAAAGCCGATCAGCGGGTTGAGCAATTTGGCGAGGTTTTTGTCAGGCGTCATGTTGCCGTTGCCCACCAGAAACCAGTAAAACGCCGTGACGCCAAGCAAACCCAGGCCGACGACCAACATGCCAGTGATGGCGCCGCCACGGAAGGCGACGTCCAGCGCCGGGCCAATGCCTTTGGTGGCCGCCTGCGCCGTACGCACGTTGGCGCGCACCGAGATGTTCATGCCGATGAAGCCGCATGCGCCCGAGAGCACTGCGCCGACCACAAAGCCGACAGCGGACATGCCGTCCAGGAACAGGCCGATGAGAATGGCCAGCACCACACCGACGAAGGCGATGGTCTTGTACTGGCGCGCCAGGTAAGCGGCAGCGCCGGTTTGAATGGCGGCGGCAATTTCCTGCATGCGCGCATTACCTGCGTCTTGGGAAAGAATCCAGCTGCGAGCCCAAAAACCGTAAATCACGGCTATGAGCCCGCAGACGAGCGCCAGAATAAGCGCCGAGTTGCCAATCATATGAAGTCTCCTGAGGTTGTTTCGCGAGTGTGGGGATGGCATCAACCTGTGCGCCAACGCAATGGATCGACTTCCCCCCGTTGCGTTGCTTCCTCGCCGAGAGACTTCCGTGCGCAACGGACAGGGGCGATTGGCCAACGCGCGGACTGTACATTGAAAATATGACAATCCCGGGGCGCACCCAATTTCTGGCCCTTAAAATCAGGGTTAGTCCTAGGTCTTCAATTTAAGAGAAACCCATGTCCCTCGACAAAGTCCACCCCGGTAAAAACGCTCCCCACGAATTCAACGTGATCATCGAAATCCCGATGAACGCCGACCCGGTGAAATACGAGGTTGACAAGGAAAGCGGTGCGATTTTTGTTGATCGTTTCATGAGCACCTCGATGCATTACCCGACGAACTACGGCTACGTGCCCAAAACCCTCAGCGGCGACGGCGACCCGGTGGACGTGCTGGTGATCACCCCGGTGCCGCTGATTCCCGGCGTCGTTGTGACCTGCCGCGCCATCGGCATCCTGAAAATGGAAGACGAAGCCGGTGAAGACGGCAAACTGCTGGCGGTGCCGGTCGACAAAAAATGCTCGCTCTACACCCAGTGGCAAAAACCGCAGGACATGAACCCGCTGCGCCTGAAAACCATCTCACACTTTTTCGAGCATTACAAAGACCTCGAAGATGGCAAGTGGGTGAAAGTGCTGGGCTGGGAAGGGGTTGATTCGGCGCACAAGGAAATCACCGACGGCATCGCCAGTTACCAGAAGGCGCAGGCTGAAAAGGCCGCGAAAGCCTGAATCGGCGGGGCGAGGGCCAGCGTTGTTATTACGGCCGTGGCAGTCTGACATTACCTCTAAATTTCGGTTGATAAACAAGAGGCAAGCTTGCTTTTGGTAACCCTCGAAGGGGCAAGAGCGACAGGTGCGACAGCTACGGTGTGATAATTAACGAAAATTCGCGTTTAAAATATATTTTAATAAAAATATAGATTGTTATTTAGTAAATTTTGCTATATAAAATATAACAAACTACTGAATATATTCGACGTCCTAAACGAGAAAATTCGATGGTTAACGCATCGGATTCGGAAATATCAGTCCGTGCAAACCAGGCTTGCGTTCAAACGGCAGCCATTGTCCGGGTGCTTGCGCCAGGCGATCCGCCACCACCCACCAGGCGGCCGGGTTCACGCCGATGCCGATGTGGCTGGCCAGCACTTCAACGTTTTCAGTCTGTGGGTTCACCTGGCAAGGCGCCTGAAGGCTGCCCTGCCAGGCCACCACGCCGTCACTGCGGGAATACAGCGAGGTGGTCGGCACCGGGGGGGCGCCGGGCAGGTCGTACTTGCCGTGGTCTGCGTGCACGCGCCGACCGCTGGTGAGCTCATAAATCCGCCAGGCGTTGGTGCTTCTTGCCGAGCCGGCGAAAGGTGTGCCCAAAGTGATCACCGAGCGCACCTGGTCGGGCATCATTTTGGACAACTCGCGCGCGTATATGCCACCCAGGCTCCAGCCAATCAGGCTGGCCTTTTGTCCGCTGGCCTGCACTTTGTCCATCACCTGGCGTTTGCAGGATTCGAGCACACCGGCGCGGGCGCCAAAATTCGCGCCCTGGTTCCAACCTGAGGTTTGGTAGTTGAGCGATCCAAGGTAGCGGCGCAGCGGAAAAGTCGAGCCGTCGCTGGCTGCCAGCCCCGGAAAGACGATCACCGGATGGCCGTCGCCTTTGGGTGCACGTTTCAAGGCCGGCCAGGCCGGCAACAGTGCACCGAGTTCCCAAAACGCACGAAACTCCAGCGCCAGCAACATCGCACTGGGCGGCGCCAAGTCTAGGGCGGGGGTGTAAGGTTTCGGGCGATCCATCAAGGCTGAATTCATGAATAAATCAAACGGTTGCGCAGAGTGCTGACACTACCAGTTGTTGACGTTTGTTGGGCTTACAAGGCCGACAAATCTTCTCAACTGCTACAAAATTAGGGGCAATCCTCTGGATTCGCGTCCCAAGAGCGACGCCGGGCCCTATGGTTACTACTGGTATGGCGGCCGTTATTCTGACGGCCCGTGCCGGGTCGGCGTTGCGGCGCAGCAGCCGGCCAATTTACGCCAGATCCCCCAGGGCGGACACCGGCGGGTACACGCGGTTGCGACCGGCCTCTTTGGCGCCGTACAACAAAGCATCGGCCCGCATGATGAGGGCCTGACCGTTCTCTGACGGCTGCCACTGGGCGACGCCCAGGCTGGCAGTCACGTGGATTTCGCGACCGTTATACAGCACCGGCTGATCGGCGATTTGCTGGCGCAGGCGATCGGCGTGCGCCTGCGCAGAGGCCAATTCCGTCTCGGGCTGGACGATCAGGAACTCCTCGCCGCCCATGCGCACAATCCAGTCCAGGTTTTGCCGGGTCGAGTTGCGCAGCAGGCGCCCGACCGAGCGCAGCACCTCGTCACCCGCGGCGTGGCCATAGGCGTCGTTGATGTGTTTGAAGCTGTCCAGGTCCAGGCAGATCACCGATAGCTTGCGCCGGTAACGTTTGCTGCGCCCCAATTCCTCCTGCAGGCGGGTGTCCAGCGTGCGGCGATTGAAGCAGCCCGTCAACGCGTCGGTGATGGACAACAGGCGGTTGGTTTCGGCCAGCTCTTTGAGCTGCGTGGTGCGCTCCTCGACCTTGAAATCCAGATCCTTGATGTGCTCGCGCAAACCCTGTTGCAGCGTGGAGAAACCGTCGGCAACGAGGTCGATCTCGTCGACGTTGGCGCGCCTTGGACGATCCAGGTCGAGCGGTTGGGTCAAGGTTTTGGGTGTCAGCCTGCTGGCAAATTGAGCCATGTGCTGCAATGGATTTTGCAACTCGCGGCGCAGGATATACGCGATCAGCCCGCAGATCAGCGCCGTGAAAATGCCGTAGCCCAACAACACCGACAAGGCGTTGCGCAGCACCGCTTCCATCAAAAACCGCTGGTTGCCGACCAGCGACAGTTCACCGACCGTGCCACTGCCGCCGCCAGAGCCTTCCGGCGCCGGAATGTTGATGCGCAGGCTGACCGGGCCGCCTTTGAGCGCCGGGTCGCCGGCGAAGAACTGGCGGCCGATGCTGGCGGTGACCTGCACGTACCCAATTTGCGGCCGCTGGGAGATCAATTCGACCTGGTGCTGCACTGTGTTGAGCTCGATGTCCCACAGGCTCAACGACAACAGTGGCACGCTGGTGCGGGCAATGTCGTCAACGGCGTGCTGGTATTGCCTGCTGTCCTGTTGTACCGCCAGCGTGGTTTGCACCACAAACACGCCAACCATGCAGACCATCGCCAGGATCACAGTGCTGCGGATCAACTGGCTGGCGATGGGCCGAAACGGCCCGCCAGCGGTCTTGCCAGCGGTCGCAGGCGTCAGCAGCGGCGCCGGGTCAGTCATGGCGTGGTCTCAAACCGGTCCATCAGCGCAAGAGCTGGGCAAAGCCGAACTCGTATTTGTTGAGCTTGGGGTTTTGCACCTTGCTGTGGCGTCGAAAGTCGATGCTGGCGTAGGTTTGCCCAAAGCGGTTCTCGAAGGTTTTGGCCAGGCTCGGGTCAAACAGCACAAACATGCTGCGTTCAAGCTGCAGGCCTTC
>JANNYX010000458.1:0-1602 GCA_031410295.1 Rhodoferax sp. | reverse complement strand
CAAACGCGGCGTCACTGCCCACCGGCCCTACACCGGTGGCGACTTGCGGCCTTCAACGGCGTGGCATGCGCAGTTTGCCGATGTCAACCACGACGGGCTGGCTGACATTTTTATCGTCAAGGGCAATGTTTCAACAATGCCGGATTTTGCCGCGCTGGACCCCAACAACCTGTTGCTGCAGCAGAGCGACGGCCGTTTTGTCGAAGTCGGGCAGCAGGCCGGTGTGGCCAGCGTCAAACGCGGGCGCGGCGGCATGCTGGTGGACTTGAACGGCGACGGCCTGTTGGACATGCTGGTCGTCAACCGCTGGGACAAGGCGCAGTTGTGGCGCAACGTCGGCGCCGGCAGCGCCGACAAGCCCCTGCCCATGGGCCACTGGCTGCAATTGCGACTGAAGCAAGCCGGCGGCAACCGGGACGCCATCGGCGCCTGGGTCGAGGTCGATCTAGGCGCCGACGCGGCCGCCTCCGGCGGGCGGCGCGTCATCCGCCAGGAGCTGACTGTCGGTGGTGGCCATGCCAGCGGGAACCTGGGCTGGCTACATTTCGGCTTGGGCAACGCGACACAGGTGCGCTTGCGGGTGCAATGGCCGCATGCCGGCTGGAGCGACTGGCAAGCGGCCACTGCAGACGGTTTTTACACCTTTGAAAAAGGACGCACGGTTGCGGCCTGGAAGGCGCCAGGATGAAAAAATATGGGAACCCGGGTGTTTTGATTGCTATATTTATCATAGCTATATTCACCCATTCTGCGACGGCCTTAGCCCAAAATTCCCAAGCAACTTCGACGACAACAGCGCCCGCGCGCCCCGCCGGCGAATTCTCCAGCGCCGTGGCCACCGAATGGTTTCAACTGGCCCTGCTGCTGACCCAACAGACCCCCGGTTTCAGCCCGCCCGTGGCGGCCCGCGCGCTGGGCTACCTGGGCCTCACGCTGTATGAAGCCGTCGTGCCCGGCATGCCCAACAACACCAGCCTGGCCGGGCAACTCAATGAATTGAGCTCCCTGCCCTGGGCCCAGCCCGACGAACCCCTGCACTGGCCCACCGTGGCCAACGCCGCCCTGGCCACCATGACCCGCATGATGTACAGCAATGCCACGCCCGAGAACAAGGCGCGCATTGATTTGCTGGAGCGCAGCCTGCCGCTGAAATACGGGCAGGACTTCGACCCCAACACGATGACGGTGGAGATCACCAGCCGCTCCGAAACCTTTGGCAAACTGATGGCCATGGCGATCTTCACCTGGGCCCGCACCGATGGCGGCCACCAGGCTTGGGGGCCATTGCGCCGCGGCCAGCAAAACTACGTGCCGCCCAGTGGCGCCGGCAAGTGGTCGGCGACGCCGCCGGCCTTTGCGCCGGCACTGCTGCCATGGTGGGGCGAGGTGCGCCCGTTCGCACTCAAGTCACCCGGGGAA
The DNA here is from genome assembly GCA_031410295.1 of Rhodoferax sp. GTDB lineage: Bacteria > Pseudomonadota > Gammaproteobacteria > Burkholderiales > Burkholderiaceae_C > JANYCG01. The sequence continues at coordinate 183 of JANNYX010000458.1, read as the reverse complement.
TGCCCGGCGCCAGCGCCGCCGGCCTATTCCGAAGAAACCGGTTCGGCGTTTTACAAAGAAGCCGATGAGGTCTATCGCCTGAGCACCCAGGCGACGCAGGAGCAACGCCAGTTCGCGCTGTACTGGGCGGACGATCCCGCCAAAACGCCAACGCCGGCGGGCCATTGGGTGTTCATCGCCAAC
>JANNYX010000457.1:0-3981 GCA_031410295.1 Rhodoferax sp. | reverse complement strand
ATCGCCATCGAACAGGGCATTGACCGCGCGCTCAAGGCCTTCCCGCATTTCGTAGCCGGAGAAATGGACAAGGCAACGATGCTGGTTCATACTGACAAAGCGCCACGACCGAAGCCGCCCAACCCGCCCGCATCGGGCGCGCCCCCGGCAGCCACCGTGCCCGCCCCCGCGCCCGCCGACAAAAACCTCTAGGAAGCCCAAGGAGAAAAAATGACTATCCCCGCACAGTTCAGGTTTATCCCATCAGTTGCTACTATACTAATAGCATACTTCGCTTTGTTTTCGTCGGCCCACGCTCAAAAAACTTACCGATGTGGGAACACCTACAGCCAAACGCCCTGTGCCGGCGGTGTGGCCGTCGACACACAGGACGCCCGCACCGAAGCGCAGAAGAATCAGGCCGATTCGACCACCACGCGCTTGAACGCGGCGCAAAAGGCGCTGGAAAAAGAGCGCCTCGCACGCGAGACACGGGAGGCGGCACAGGCCGCAAAAAAGGCGGAAAAACCGTCAGTGACGATTGTCAAATCATCACCCATCAAGGCCAAGAAAGCCAAAAAGCCCAAGGTGGACGCAGCGGAAAAACCAAAGCTCAAGCCGCTTCCCATGGTCAGCCCGAAAAAAGCAAAAAAGCCGACGCCAAAAAACTAGGCGTCAATCCACCCGGCTAATGAAAATTGCGCGGGGCGATGGGCCTTCCGCCGCCTTACCGCGACGCGGCTGGCGCGACAGGCGCAGTCAGCCGCCGGTATTTCTGCCACAAAGTCTCGTTGTCTTCCACGAAGTTGGGGTTGACCGGAATACACGCCACTGGGCACACCTGCACACACTGCGGCTCGTCAAAGTGGCCGACGCATTCGGTGCATTTATGCGGATCGATTTCGTAAATCTCGATGCCCATGAAGATCGCGTCGTTCGGGCACTCGGGCTCGCAGACGTCGCAATTGATGCATTCATAGGTGATTATCAGGGCCATGGCCCCGATTATCGCGCCCTAACAATTCCCACACCGTCTTGCCCATAATAGGGGCCAGACAATTCCTCCGATGGGCCTCTTTCTCCTCAAACGACTCGCCACCCTGATCGCCACCCTGGTTGGCGCATCCATCGTCGTTTTTCTGGTGCTGGAGATTTTGCCCGGCGACGCCGCCCTGATCATGATGGGCGCGGACGCGGCGCCCGAAGCGGTCAAAGCCCTGGCCAACAAACTCGGGCTGGACCGCCCGCCGCTGGAGCGTTATTGGTTATGGGTTTCCGGCATGCTCAGTGGCGATTTAGGCGACAGTTACGCCTACAGCTCACCGGTGTCCGAGTTGATCCTGGAGCGCCTGGCGCTGACCTTCCCGCTGGCCATGATCGCCATGGCGCTCACCACCGTACTGGCCTTAAGCGCCGGCATTTTTGCCGCCATGCGGCACAACAAATTCGGTGACGTGGGCGTGATGGGTTTGACGCAGGTCGGCATCGCCATCCCGAATTTCTGGTTCGCCATCTTGTTGATCCTGCTGTTTTCGGTGCACCTGCAATGGTTCGCCGCGGGTGGTTTTCCGGGTTGGGAAGACAGCCTGTTCGAGGGCTTGAAAGCGCTCTTGCTGCCAGCGCTTTCGCTGGCGGTGGTGCAGTCGGCGATCCTGGCGCGCATCACGCGCAGCGCCGTGCTGGACGTGCTCAGGGAAGACTTTGTGCGCACCGCGCGCGCCAAGGGCCTGAGCCAACGCGCCACGGTGTGGGGCCACGTGTTGCGCAATGCAATGATCCCGGTCATCACCGTCATGGGCTTGCAGTTTGCCGAGTTGCTGGCGGGCACCATCGTGGTTGAAAACGTGTTTTACCTGCCGGGGCTGGGGCGGCTGATTTTTCAGGCCATCTCCAACCGTGACCTGATCGTCGTGCGCAACTGCGTGATGCTGCTAGCCACGATGGTGGTGGTGGTGAACTTCATCGTCGATGTCTTGTACGCGGTGATTGACCCGCGCGTGAAGGCCAGCGACATATGAGCGCCTTTCCGGCGAAACCGGCCATCCATCGTCCAACGCCTGTTGCGTCGCAGTCTTTCCTCGCGCGCGCCCTGCGCCATCGCAGTTTTGTGTTCGGCGCGGCACTGACGCTGCTGCTGCTGCTGGCGGCCACACTGTCGCTGGTCTGGACCCCCTGGTCTCCCTACGACATCGACATGGCCCTGAAGCTGCAAAAGCCCAGCGCCGCGCACTGGCTTGGCACCGACCCGTTTGGGCGCGACGTGAGCTCGCTGCTCTTGGTGGGCGCGCGCAATTCGATTCTGGTGGGCGTGATTGCCGTCAGTATTGGCCTGGTCATCGGCGCCGGGCTGGGCCTATTGGCCGCCGCCAAACGGGGCTGGGTTGAAGAACTCATCATGCGCCTGGCCGACTTCACCTTTGCCTTCCCGGCGATTTTGTCGGCCATCATGATGACCGCCGTGTTCGGCGCCGGCATTGTCAATTCGATCATCGCCATTGGCATTTTCAACATTCCCAACTTCGCGCGCATCACCCGCGCCAGCGCCAACGCGGTGTGGGCGCGCGAATACGTGCTGGCCGCGCGTGCCTGCGGCAAGGGGCCGTGGCGCATCACGTTTGAACACGTCTTGCCGAACATTTCGTCGATCCTGATGGTGCAGATCACCATCCGTTTCGCCATCGCCATCCTGGCGGAAGCCGCGCTCTCTTACCTGGGCCTGGGCACCCAACCGCCGCAGCCTTCGTGGGGCCGCATGCTGGCCGAAGCGCAGACCCTCATGTTCCAGGCCCCGCAACTGGCGGTGTTTCCCGGCGTGGCGATTGTTCTGGCGGTGCTCGGCCTGAACTTGCTGGGCGACGGCCTGCGTGACGTGATGGACCCGCGCCTGGCACGGCAACGTTGACACCCAAGCCCCTTCGATTCCCGATGCCCCTGCTCGAAGTCAACCAGCTCTGTGTGCGACTGCAAACACCGCGCGGACCCGGTTTTGCCGTGCGTGACGTGTCTTTCACACTTGAGCGCGGGCAAACGCTCGGGCTGGTGGGTGAATCGGGTTGCGGCAAATCCATCACGGCCCTGTCGCTGTTGGGCCTGCTGCCGGAAAACGCCCAGGTGACAGGCAGCATCCGTTTTGATGGCGAAGAGCTGCTGGGGCAAGCCGACGACGTGCTGCGGCAGATCCGCGGAAACCGCATCGGCATGGTTTTTCAGGAGCCGATGACCGCCCTGAATCCGGTGCACAGCATTGGCGACCAGGTGGCCGAGCCCTTGCGCCTGCACCGCGCCGCTTCAAAACAGCAGGCGCGCAATGAAGCCATCGGATTGCTCGAGCGCGTCGGCATCACGAACGCCGCCAGGCGTTTTGACGCCTACCCGCACCAGTTCTCCGGCGGCCAGCGCCAGCGCGTGACCATCGCCATGGCACTGGCCTGCGGGCCTGAACTCTTGATTGCCGACGAACCCACCACCGCACTGGACGTGACGATCCAGGGCCAGATTCTCGAACTTATCCACGACCTGGTGCAGGAGCGCGGCATGGCGCTCCTGCTGATCTCGCACGACCTTGGCGTGATTGCGCAAAACGCCTCGCGCATGCTGGTGATGTATGGCGGCAGTGTGGTCGAAAGCGGACCGACCGAAGCCATTTTCAAAGGGCGCGCGCACCCTTATACGCGAGGACTGTTTGGGGCGCGCGCGCAGATCGGCGCCGCACGGGGTGCACGCTTGACGACGATTGCCGGCAGCGTGCCCGAGCTGGTGGACCTGCCCGCGGGTTGCGCGTTTTCAGACCGCTGTGCCTTCGCGATTGACCGCTGCGTTACCGAGCGCCCGCAAGCCACGCCCGTGGGAGACGGTCACAGCGCCAGCTGTTTTCGCTTGGCCGAAGTGGCGGCACAGTTTGAGGCGGCACAGTTTGATTCAGCGCCCGCGGCAAGAGCTGCGCCTGGCCGGGCCGCCCGATGACAGCGCCGCTCTTGCACGTCGAAAACCTTACGCGCAGCT
>JANNYX010000456.1:0-5832 GCA_031410295.1 Rhodoferax sp. | reverse complement strand
GCCTACTACAGCAACGTTTTATGAATGGAATTGGCACCGGTAAGTGCCAGGCTTGGTGAGCAATAGATTCGTCAAAAATTACGTTGATTAATAATTTTAAATTAAATTATGTCTTAATAATGATAATTTATGCTATGTAATTGGTAGCAAAAACATCAATATATTCGACGGCCTTATCAGCGACTTTTACAGGTCCTCACTACCCAATAACATTTCTGTAATGCCTTGGCCGGCCTTCACCATCGGGAAGACGTTTTCCGTCGGGTCGGTGCGGAAGTCCATGAACACCGTGCGGTCCTTGAGCTTGCGTGCCTCACGCAGCGCACCTTCCACATCGCCCGGCTTTTCGATCAGCATGCCCACGTGGCCATACGCCTCGGCGAGCTTCACGAAATTCGGCAACGCGTCCATGTAGCTGTGGCTGTAGCGGCCCTCGTAGTCAATCTCCTGCCACTGGCGCACCATGCCCAGATAGCGGTTGTTGAGCGAGACGATCTTGATCGGCGTGTTGTATTGCAGGCAGGTGGAGAGCTCCTGGATGCACATCTGCACCGAGCCTTCGCCGGTGATGCAAAACACCTCGGCCTCGGGCTTGGCGAGTTTGATACCCATGGCGTAGGGAATGCCCACGCCCATGGTGCCCAGGCCGCCCGAGTTGATCCAGCGGCGTGGCTCGTCAAAGCGGTAATACTGCGCCGCCCACATCTGGTGCTGGCCGACATCGGAGGTGATGTAGGTGTCGGTGCCTTTCGTCATGTTCCACAAGGTTTCAACCACATGCTGCGGCTTGATGACGTCACCCTTGCCCATGCTGTATTTGAGGCAATCTTTTTTGCGCCAGACGTCGATCGTCGCCCACCACTCGGCCAGCGCCACGGCATCAGGCTTGACCGGGCTTTCCTTGATCATGGCGATCATCTCGGTCAACACGTCTTTGACGTCGCCCACGATCGGGATGTCGACCTTCACGCGTTTGGAAATGCTCGACGGGTCGATGTCGATGTGGATGATCTTGCGTTCATTCTGCGCGAAGTGTTTCGGGTTGCCAATGACGCGGTCATCAAAACGCGCCCCCACGGCCAGCAGCACGTCGCAGTGTTGCATGGTGTTGTTGGCCTCCAACGTGCCGTGCATGCCCAACATGCCCAGAAACTTCTGCCCGGTAGACGGGTAGGCGCCCAGGCCCATCAGCGTGTTGGTGACCGGGTAACCCAGCATGTCAACCAAAGTCCGTAGTTCATTGGACGCATTTGACAAAAGGACGCCGCCGCCGGTGTAAATGAAGGGCCGTTTGGCGGTCAAAAGCAGCTGCAAAGCCTTGCGGATTTGCCCGCCGTGGCCTTTTTTCACCGGGTTGTAAGAGCGCATCGTCACCGTTTCGGGGTATCCGTGGTAGGCGACTTTGTTGAACGACACGTCTTTGGGAATATCGACGACCACCGGGCCGGGCCGGCCGCTCCTGGCGATGTGAAAGGCTTTCTTCATGGTATCGGCCATGTCCTTGGCGTCTTTGACGAGAAAGTTGTGTTTCACGATCGGGCGGGTGATGCCCACCGTGTCGCACTCTTGAAATGCATCCAGGCCAATCGCTGCCGTGGGCACCTGGCCGGTGATGATCACCATCGGGATGCTGTCCATGTAGGCGGTGGCGATGCCGGTGACGGCATTGGTTACGCCCGGGCCGGAGGTGACCAGCGCCACGCCGACGTCGCCCGTGGCGCGGGCGTAACCGTCGGCCGCGTGCACTGCGGCCTGCTCATGGCGCACCAGCACGTGTTGAATGGTGTCTTGTTTGTAGAACGCGTCGTAAATGTGCAAAACCGCGCCGCCGGGGTAGCCCCAGACATATTTCACGCCTTCGGCCTGCAGGGCCTTGACAAGAATCTCGCCACCGCGAAGGTCAAGCGGCGTCGCCGGGTTTTTGGCAGCAGCCGCGGCCTGGGCGTGGTTGGCCGGCGATTGCAGCGGCGCAAGCGCAGCAGAATTGATTTCAGCTTTGTTGATTTCCATGATGAACCTTTGTGAATTTCTCTGACGAAAAACCTTGGGTGCTTCTTCCCGAACCCTTTTGGGGCCGTGTCGAAACTTTGGATCCAAACCATAAGCGCACCACTTTGCGCGCCGAGCCAGGACCCGTTTGCTTTTTGAATTGCAGCGTGGATTATCGCACTGCATTGCCGCATTTTGAAGCACGGGCGCAAATTCTGATCGGCCCAATGCCATAATTTACGACCCGATAAGGGCACAACAATACTTGACGGGACACACGCGACATTCGCAATGGCCGTGCACACAATTGGCAACTGAACAGGAACTTTCGGATTTTTTGAAGAGCGTCGAGCGGCGCGCGTTCAAACGTTCGATCTACCACGTGCGCGAGGAAGAAGCCGCGCTGGACATCGTGCAGGACAGCATGATGAAGCTCGCCGAGCATTATGGCGACAAACCGCCGGCCGAGCTGCCGATGCTGTTCCAGCGCATCCTCTCAAACTGCACGTTGGACTGGTTCCGGCGCAACAAAACCCGAAAAGCCTTATTCTCCAACCTGAGCGACTTCGAATCGGCCGGCGAGGACGGCGAGTTCGATGTTTTGGAAACTTTGTCAGTGGTCGAAGGCTCAGAGCGCAATGAAAGCGCCCAAACCACCGTGGAGCGCAGCCAGATTTTCAAGGAAATAGAAATCGAGATCCAGGAGCTGCCCGGGCGTCAACGGGAAGCCTTCCTGATGCGTTACTGGGAGGAGATGGACGTGGCCGAAACGGCGGCGGCCATGGGTTGTTCGGAAGGCAGTGTCAAAACGCACTGCTCCCGGGCTGTCCAGGCACTCAGCAAAGCGTTGAGGGCAAAGGGGATCACACTATGAGCATCAAAAACCAAACGACTGACATTTTCCGCTCCGATACTTTCCGCACACAGGTTGCGCAAGAGTTGGCGCAGGAGCGGTTTGCCCTCAAACTCACCTCGCGCCTGTCAGATTCGGCCGAAACCCTGCCGCATGACATCGAAGAGCGGCTGCGTGTTTCACGCCAGCAAGCCGTGGCCAAACGCAAATTGGCCAGCCTGACCCGGCTGGCCACGGCGTCGTCGGTCTCCCGCTCGGGCGGCGCTGCCACCATGACCATGAATGGCCGGGGCAGCGAGCCCTTCAGCCTTTGGAATGCGGTAGCCTCGGCGCTGCCGTTGGTCGCCCTGATGGTCGGCCTCGTCGTCATTAACAACATCCAGAACGACCTGCGCGCCAGCGAAGTGGCCGAAGTTGACGCCGCCTTGCTCACCGACGATCTGCCGCCATCGGCCTACACCGACCCGGGTTTCGCGCAGTTTTTGAAGTCCCGCAGCGATTTGGGGCAATAACGTGGCGCCCCTGAAACCGCTCGGCTTGGCCATAGTTGGCCTGTTGCTGGCAGCGGTCTCACCCTCGGGCAGTTTTGCGCTGGCGCAAACCACCACGGCGCAAGCCAACCCGTCGGCATCGTCTGCGCTGGTCTCCAAACCTGTCTTACCACCGCAAGGCAGCGCGGCGGCGCCGTCTGCTGTAGCCAAAACAGCCGCACCGTCCATTGCGACACCGTCCAAGCCCCTGTGGCAAGAATTGACACCGGCCCAGCAACAGTCGCTCAAACCGCTGGCCGCCAATTGGGCCACCATCAACGAAGGGCAAAAACGCAAGTGGCTGGCTCTGTCGAAAAACTACCCAAACATGGCCGCTGCCGAACAGGCCAAATTGCACAGCCGCATGACCGAATGGGCCAGCCTGAGCCAAACCCAGCGCAACCAGGCCAGACTGAACTTCGCCGAAACCAAAAACCTTTCACAAGATGAGAAGACGGCCAAGTGGCAGGCCTATCAGGCCCTGAGCCCCGAAGAAAAGCGAAAACTGGCAGCGACGGCACCGCCCGCTCCGTCCGGCGCAACGGCGGCGGTCAAGCCGGTGCCTGCGCAAAAATTGGCCAATGTTCCGGCGACCCGGAACAGCCAAAAGCCGCCCACGGTTGCCGCCAATACGCCGGATATCCAGTCCAACACCCTGCTGCCGCGCAATTCCGGCAATGAGCCGGCGGTCGGCAAAAATTGAAACCGGCGGGCCGCTTGTGCCTTTGGCAGTGGAGTTGCGCGGCGCACCAATTGCCGCGCCTGGCATCACACCCGGTGTGACACCAGGTTTGTGGCGCCGCATGGCGTGCTGGATGTACGAAGGTCTGCTGCTGTTCGGCGTGGTCTTCATTGCCGGCTACCTCTTTGGCAGCTTGAGCCAGACCCGCCACGCGCTGGACAATCGGCACGCATTGCAAGCTTTCCTCTTCGTCATCTTCGGCATTTATTTCGCCTGGTTCTGGTCGAAGGGGCAAACCCTGGCGATGAAGACCTGGAACATTCGCGTCGTCGATACACAGGGGCATGCCCTGACCCAGCAACGCGCCGCCGTGCGATATCTGTGCAGCTGGGCCTGGTTCCTGCCGCCGCTGGCCGCGTCGGCCTGGTTCAAACTGCCCGCCACCGAAGCCGCCGTGATCACCCTGGGCTGGATCGCGGTTTGGGCCATCTTGAGCCGCTTTCAATCCGAGCGGCAGTTTTGGCATGATGTGGTGGCCGGCACGCGCCTGGTCTCTGCAAACACGCAAAAACCCTAAACTGTCATTGCCCAGTCGAATGGAGGGTGTCGATTGCCGACAGTGTGATATGCCGGGAACCCCACAGCGCGCGGCAATTTAACGCCCCGCCTGCCTGACAATCCTGTCCATGTCGCTGACCCCGCAAAAACCTGCTTTCTCCCTGACTGTGTTCTGTGGCTCGCGCGTTGGCGCGTCGCCCGTCTACGCCCAAGTCGCCACCGAAGTCGGCCACTGGATCGGACAACACAATGGCCAACTAGTTTACGGCGGCGGCAGAAACGGCCTGATGGGCATCCTCGCCGACGCCTGCCTGAGCGAGGGAGGGCAAGTCGTCGGTGTCATCCCCAAAAGCATGGTTGAGCGCGAATGGGCGCACGCCGGCTGCAACGAGCTGCTCGTCGTTGACACCATGCACGAGCGCAAACGCATCATGGCCGAGCGCGCCGATGCCTTCCTCGCCCTGCCTGGTGGCATCGGCACCCTCGAAGAGTTTTTCGAAGCCTGGACCTGGCGCCAGCTCGGGTTTCATGACAAACCTGTCGGCCTTCTGAACGTGGACGGTTATTACGACGCGCTTTTGCAGTTTTTGCGGCACACCGTTGACAGCCAGTTCATGGGTGATTGGCAGATGGGTTTGATCCGCACAGGCGCGGAGCCTATTGCCCTGCTGAAGGAACTTGTTGAGGCCGCTGGTTTTTCGCCGCGGGCGCGGCTGGAGGGGATTTAGCAATTCTGGCTGAGTTCCAATTTCTAGGGCTTGCGGCGATTCGAACCGCAGGAAATGAATTCACTGGCAAGTTGGCGCGGCGTTGAGTTTCACGCTGTCGGCCGCAAGGCAAGCGCCACGCCGCCGCTCCTCATACTGCGCTGACGCGCCGCTTTGCGGCGCTGCGCACAAATCGTCGGGACGGCGTGGCGCATGCCTTGAGGCGGAAGTTAAGCCGGTGCGGTTTTACCCGCCGGGTTGCGCGATGATTTGCGTTTGACCGCCAAACCGGAAAGAGAACTGTCAACCAAGCGGCCTGAAATGTATTTGTGGAGCACGCTGGCCATCAGCGTCTGGTAAGGCAAACCTTCCTCCGCAGCGCGCGCCTGCAGCCCTTCCAGATCTTGCGCCGTGATGCGAATATTCACGCGCCGACTCTTGCTCAAGGTGGCGGCTGCCATCTCGCGGCCGAATCGATACGTGTCCGGGTGCTCCTCTTTCGTGTCGTGCCAG
>JANNYX010000455.1:0-5396 GCA_031410295.1 Rhodoferax sp. | reverse complement strand
TTTAGAGTGTGAATCTCCAGTCTGACGATTTCGAGCTGTTCGACCTTCCGCGGCAATTCAGGCAAGACCGCCCGGCCATTGACGCACGCTGGAAAGAACTGCAACGCGAAGCGCATCCCGACAAATTCGCGGCTGCGGGCGCGGCTGCGCAGCGCCTGGCGATGCAGTGGTCGGTGCGCATCAACGAGGCCTACCAACGCCTCAAAGACCCGCTTCAGCGCGCAGCTTATTTGTGCGAGCTCAATGGCGCGCCGGTGAACGCCGAAAACAACACCGCGATGCCGGCGGAATTCCTGACGCAGCAGATGCACTGGCGTGAAAGCCTGGACGAAGCTCAGAGCCTTGTTGATATTGAGACCATCAGCAAGCTGGTCTCGGCGGCAAGGGCCAAGGCGCTGGAAACCTGTAAACGCTTGATCGATGTCGACCATGACTATCACGCGGCGGTGGGGCAGGTCCGGGCCTTGATGTTCATCGAACGTTTTGCTTCTGACGTCGAAGAGCGCATCGAGCGCCTTGAAACCAACCCGCATTGATGACGAAGCACTGATCGCATGGCCCTGTTGCAGATATCCGAACCTGGTCAATCGCCCAATCCCCACAGCCGCCGCGTCGCGGCAGGCATCGACTTGGGCACCACCCATTCACTGGTTGCGGCAGTGCGCAACGGCGTTGCAGAGTGTCTGCCAGACGATCAGGGCCGTGTGTTGTTGCCGTCGGTGGTCCGCTACCAGTCTGAGGGCAAAAGGAGCATTGGTTTTGACGCTTTGGAAGCAGTCGTCAGGGATCCGCAAAACACAATTGCATCTGTCAAACGCTTCATGGGCCGAAACCTCAAGGACGTGAAGGATGCGCAGAAGTTGCCCTACCGTTTTGTCGACCACAAGGGCATGTTGGGCCTGCAAACCGTGGCGGGCGAGAAGTCGCCGGTCGAGGTCAGTGCCGACATTCTGGCCACCTTGCGTTATCGCGCCGAAGACACCTTCAGCGACGACCTGTTTGGCGCCGTGATCACCGTGCCGGCCTATTTTGACGACGCCCAGCGGCAGGCCACGAAAGACGCCGCCAAGCTGGCCGGGCTCAACGTTTTGCGCCTGATCAACGAGCCCACCGCCGCGGCAATTGCCTACGGCCTGGACAACGCCAGTGAAGGCGTGTACGCGATCTACGATTTGGGCGGCGGCACCTTTGACATTTCAATCCTGCGCTTGACGCAAGGCGTGTTTGAAGTGGTGGCAACCGGTGGCGATTCGAGCCTGGGCGGTGACGATTACGACCAGGCGCTGGCCGACTGGGCCATCGCCAAAGCGGGCGTAGAAGCTGAGTCACCTGAAGACAAGGCGGCGATAAAAGTCGCCGCGCGACGGTGCAAGGAATCTTTGTCTGCTACTAATAGTGTAGCTATAAAGGCAATGATTTCGACGGCCTCCATTGAATTTGACGTTGATGTTTTGACGTTTGAGGGGATCACGGCCAGTTTGACTGCCCGCACCATCGCCGCCGCGCGCAAGGCACTGCGCGATGCCAAATTGAAAACAGAAGACGTGCAGGGTGTGGTTCTGGTCGGTGGTTCCACGCGCATGCCGCAGGTGCGCCGCGCGGTCGCCGAGTTCTTTGGACAAGAACCCCTCACCAACCTCAATCCCGATGAAGTCGTGGCCTTGGGCGCAGCCATTCAGGCCAACCAGCTGGCGGGCAACAACCCGTCGGGCGATTTGCTGCTGCTGGATGTGATTCCACTCTCGTTGGGCATTGAAACCATGGGCGGCCTGGCCGAACGCATCGTGCCGCGCAACCAGACCATCCCCACCGCGATGGCGCAGGATTTCACCACCTACAAAGATGGCCAGACCGCGCTGGCCTTGCATGTGGTGCAGGGCGAACGCGACCTGGTGGCCGACTGCCGCAGCCTGGCGCGTTTCGAGCTGCGTGGCATTCCGCCGATGGTGGCAGGTGCGGCGCGCATCCGTGTCACCTTCACGGTCGATGCTGACGGGCTGCTGAATGTTTCGGCGCGCGAGCAGGTCAGCGGAGTCGAGGCGCAAATTGATGTGAAACCCAGCTACGGCCTGGCCGACGACCAGATCGCCAAAATGCTTCAAGACAGCTTCACCACGGCGCAGGCTGATATGCAGGCGCGCGCGCTGGCCGAAGCAAAAGTGGATGCGGATCGCCTGCTGCTGGCCACCCAAACGGCCTTGAACGCCGATGCTGATTTGTTGAATCTGCCCGAGCGGGCAGAGGTCGCCGCCCTGATGGCGACCTTGGCGCGAACCAAAGACATTTCCGCCGACGCGGCGATCATCGAAGCGGCCACCAAAGCGCTGGCGAACGGCACAGAATCGTTTGCTGCGCGTCGCATGAACCGGGGTATCCATCAGGCCCTGGCCGGCAAGAACATCAGCAGTGTCTGAGCCATTTCCAATTTCCATGCCTGTCATCAAAATACTGCCGCACCCTGAATATTGCCCGAATGGCGCTGAAGTCAGCGCACCGGCAGGCACGTCCATTTGTGAAGCCTTACTGGACAACCACATCGACATCGAACACGCCTGTGACATGAGTTGCGCCTGCACCACCTGCCATGTGATCGTGCGCGAGGGTTTCAAGTCGCTCAATGAACTTGACGAAAACGAAGAAGATCTGCTGGACCGCGCCTGGGGGCTGGAGCCCAACTCGCGCCTCTCGTGCCAGGCGATATTGGCACAACAAGATGTGACCGTCGAGATCCCGAAGTACTCGATCAACCACGCCAAGGAAGTGCATTAGCCATGCGTCAAATATTCCTGGATACCGAAACCACCGGCCTCTACCCGGAGCAGGGCGACCGGCTGATTGAAATTGGCTGTGTTGAGCTGGTCAACCGCAAACTCACGGGCAACAACAAACACTTCTATGTGAACCCGGGCCGCGACAGCCACGAAGAAGCGCTCAGGGTGCATGGCATCACCACCGAGTTCCTCAGCGACAAACCGGCTTTCGAGGCGGTTGCAGACGAATTTCTGGCGTATGTCGGGGGTGCGGAAATCATCATCCACAACGCGCCGTTTGACCTCGGGTTTCTCAACAAGGAACTTGAACGGGTCGGGCGCCCGGCTTTCAAGACCTTTGTCAGCAAGGTGCTGGATTCACTGGCGATGGCCAAGGAGATGTTTCCAGGCAAACGCAACGGCCTGGATGCTTTGTGTGACCGCCTGGGTGTAGACCGTTCCGGGCGCACCTTGCATGGCGGTTTGTTCGACGCCGAGCTTCTGGCCGATGTCTACATCAACCTCACGCGCGGGCAGGACGCCTTGATCATGGATGTGGTCAACACCTCGCATGCCGGCGCGGGGGTGCCTGCCTTGGACCTTACGGGGTTTGATTTGCCGGTTCTTTTGGCCAGTGAAACCGAGCTGGCTGCGCATGACGATGCGATGAAACAGATTGACAAGGCCAGCGGCAACAAGACACTGTGGATAAACCGTCAAATTCCGGATTTGGTGGCCTGAAAAGCCGGGTTTTTGGTGGGCGGTGGAGGTTTCGAACCTCCGACCCCAGCAGTGTGAATGCTGTGCTCTACCCCTGAGCTAACCGCCCTGTCGCTGACGGCAACTTGTAGCAAGTTTGCCCTTCAGGAAAGCTCTCAATTATGCCACAACCCCACTTCAATGAATCCGCATGAAGCGCGTTGTATGGCATGGCGACGGCCTCGCAGGTTTGTACAAGATATAGTCCATTAATTAGCCATTCCCCGTCAATGCCCCACCTTCCCGCATCGTCTGCCCTGCAACGCTTTCGCGTCATCGACTTGACTCAAGTGCGCTCCGGGCCGACCGCCTGCCGTCAACTCGCCGACTGGGGCGCTGACGTGATCCAGGTGCAAATGCCGGAGCACATGCGCGGCGACGACACCTTGGGCGGGCAGGACGGGTCAGACTACCAATACACCCACCGCAACAAACGCTCGGTCACGCTGAATCTCAAGGCGCCAGACGGCATCGCGGCGCTCAAGCGGCTGATTCAAAGCGCGGATGTCGTGATTGAAAATTTCCGGCCCGACGTGAAACATCGCCTGGGCATAGATTACGACACGCTGAGCCCGTCCCATCCGCGGTTGGTCTACGCCAGCATTTCCGGGTTTGGCCAGACCGGGCCGCTGGCCGACCGGCCGGGGTTCGACCAGATCGCGCAGGGTATGGGTGGGCTGATGTCAGTAACCGGTGAGCCGGGCACGGGACCCATGCGCGTTGGGCTGCCCATCGCAGACCTTTGCGCCGGCTTGTTTGCCGCGCAGGGCGTGCTGATGGCCTTGCTGGAGCGTGAGGCTTCGGGGAAGGGGCAATGGTTGCATACGTCGCTGCTCGAAGCCATGGTCTACATGATGGATTTTCAGACGTCACGCTGGCTGATTGACGGCGATGAGCCGGGCCAGGCTGGCAATTTTCATCCCACCAGCATTCCGACTGGCGTTTACAAGGCGCGGGACGGCTACATCAATATCGCCGTGTTTGGCTCCAAGATCTGGGAGAGGTTCTGCGACATCCTGGGCGCGCCTGAATGGGTGACCGACGCCCGCTTCAAGAGCAAAGACGGGCGCTCCGTCAACCGTGAGGCGCTCAACGCCCAAATCAACCAGCGCCTCGCCTTGAACGACAAGGCACACTGGATCGCCTTGCTCAATGAAGGCGGCGTGGCCTGCGGCCTCATCAACAACCTGCAGGAAATGTTTGAAGAACCGCAGGTCCGGCACCTGGGAATTGTTCGCGACGTAGTCTCGCCGCGACTGGGCAAACAGAAGCTGGTGGGGCAGCCCGTGACACTGTCACGCACGCCCAGCAGCATTGCCCGAACGGCGCCGTGGCGGGGTGAACATTCAGACGAAATCCTGCGGGAACTCGGTTATGGTGTTGTTGAACTGGCAGATATGAAACAACGGGAGGTTTATTAATGACCAGCCGGCCCTATTCGTCGCTGACTGAGCGGGTTCAAACCTGGGTGGACGGCAGCACTTTGCACATTCGCTTCAACAACCCGGCGCGGCACAACGCCTTGTCGGTGGACATGTGGGAGGCGGTTCCGGTCCTCTTGGCCCAAGCGCAGCAAGACGAACAAATTCGCTTGGTGGTGTTTTCAGGCGCCGGTGACAAGGCTTTTGTCTCGGGTGCCGACATCTCGCAATTTGAAGACATGCGCGCTGCCCGGGAAGCAGTTGCGCGGTATGAAGAGATGGCCGAAACCGCACTGATGGCGATCTACAACTGCAAGCTGCCGACGCTGTCGTGCATTCGCGGCTTCTGTATCGGTGGCGGCGTGAATGTGGCGATCAGTTGCGACATTCGCATCGCTTCGACTGACTCGGTTTTCTCGGTACCGGCGGCGCGCCTGGGGCTGGGGTACCGCTATTCGGCCATGAA
>JANNYX010000454.1:0-2719 GCA_031410295.1 Rhodoferax sp. | reverse complement strand
CGACCTCGACCACCTGCGCTATCGGCAGCCAGTGGTCGACCCTTTGTTTGAGCATCGCCAGCTCGATCGGTTTGGTCATGGCATCGTCCATTCCAACCGCAAGGCATTGGGCCAGCGCCTCGCGTGACACATTGGCCGTGCAGGCAACGATCGGAAGGCGCGGCAGTGAACCGCCTTCGAGGCGCCGGATCTCCAGGGCCAGCTGGTAGCCGTCCATGACCGGCATTTGGCAGTCGGTAATCATCAAGCCGAAGCCGCCACCCAGCCAAAGCTCCAATGCCTCGCGGCCGTCTGACGCGGTTTCCACCGCATAACCCAACACGTTGAGCTGACGCGCCAACATGCGCCGGTTCACCGGATGGTCGTCAACCACCAGGATCAGGCTGCCCTGGGCGCGCGCGGCATCCACCGTGGGCGCACTGCGTCCCGAGAGGGACTTGGCGATGGCTTCGATGGGCAGTGGCTTTGGACTGTGCAGGGCCTCTACATCGGCGCGGCGCAGCGCCAGAGTCAGTCCAATGCGCGTGCCGACACCCGGACGGCTCTTGATTTCAATGGCGGTGCCCATCAATTGGGCCAGCCTCTGGCAGATGGCAAGACCAAGGCCAGTGCCGCCGAAGCGCCGTTCGACCGAAGGATCGGCTTGGCTGAATGGCTGAAACAGGCGCGCCAACGCCCCCTCGCCAATGCCCACACCGGTGTCGCGCACGCTGATGCGGACACGATCAAACTGCGGGTCGCGCGCTACCAGTTCGGCACTCGCCTTGACCTGCCCGCGCTCGGTGAATTTGATCGCATTGCTCAACAGGTTGTTGACAATCTGGCGCAGCCGCAGCGAATCGAGCATCAAGGCCGGCGCGATGCGCGGATCGACGCTCTGCTGCAACAACACGCCTTTTTGGCTGGCGGCGCCAACGAAGTTCTGATAGGCGCTGTCCAGAAGCAGCGCGAGCGATGCGGGCTCCTCATGCAAGTCGAGTTTGCCCGACTCGATTTTCGAAAAATCCAGCACGTCGTCAATCAGTCGCAGGAGCGACTTGCTTGATTCGCGTACGGTGTCGACGGTGTCGCGCTGCTCGGCGTCCAGGTGGCTCAGGCGAAGCAGTTCCAGCAGCCCGATCACGGCGTTCATCGGTGTGCGGATTTCGTGGCTCATCACCGCCAGAAAAGCGCTTTTTGCCTGGCTTCCGGCCTCTGCGGCATCCTTGGCCGCCAGCAACGCGCGCTCGGCGAGTTTGCGTTCGGTAATGTCGGTGAAGGTGGTCAGGCGGCTGCCATCGGGCAGGTTCTCAGCACGAATGTCCAACGTCGTGCCATTGGCCAGTTCGCGCTCGGCGCGCACCGGTTTGGGGTCTCGCGAGCGCTCCACCCGTTGCGCGACCAGGGTTTCAATGTCGCCTGGGCCATAAACACCCTGCGCCGCGTGGTAGCGGAAGGCGTCGCGCAGAGAGGTGCCGGGCTCAAACAACCCGGCTGGCAGGCCCTGCAGCCGGGCACTGGCTTCGTTGGCGACCAATACCGTGAGGTTTTTGTCAATCAGGGCCACGCCCACCGGCAACACGTCCAGCAACGCTTGCAGGAACTGGGCGCGGTCAAGTTCGCTCGTGCGTTCGGCCAGGTCGGAGCGCGCGACTGTCAACGCCTGTTCCGCCAATACGCGCCGCGTCACGTCACTGGCAACGCCCCGGTAACCGGCAAAACTGCCGTTGGCGGCGTACACCGGCTCGCCACTGGTGTTGACGTACCGAATCCCAGTCGGCGGGGTAAAGCGGATCAGCAGGTCGCGAAATGGCCGATGGGCCGCAAGGTCAGCGCGGTGTCGCTCCCAAGTGGTGCTCACGGCCTGGGCCTGAGGCAGCTCCCAACGGGTTTTGCCCAGGTTCGGCTCATGATTGATGTTTTCGTTGTCCTTGTTGGCACTGTCAAATTCAATGAACCTGAAGTTGATATCCTGGTCCCAAAACCAGTCCGAGGAAAGCTTGCTCAGCGCGAGGTATCGCGTGCGTTGCGTGTCGGCCCGGCGCATAGCGTCCACACTGTGAACCAGCTCGATGTTTGCCAGGCGCAACGCCTCTTCGTCCTGCCTGCTTTGATCCCGTTGCTGGCCCAATACCCGATCCGCCCGCCAGACGATCAAATACAGCATTCCGTTGAGCAGCAACAGTATCAGGGCACCGGCAAAAAGAAAATTGCGCTGTGTGGTTTCGTTTTGCTGTCGCAGCGGAGTGATGTCCTGAAACACCTCAAACACAGCCTGAATCGGGGCGGCGGCGCCAGTACGCACCGGCAGAAAGGTCGAAACGACGCCGCGGTCCGCCAGTTGCTGGTCGAAGGCGCTGATATGGTCGTGTTGCGTCAGCTCGGTGACGGTTTTGCCGGCTTTGGCGGAGACAAAACTTGCGCTGGCGCTGTTGTCTTCACCAATCTGGCTGGCTTCACTGGAATACACGGTTCGGCCATCCAGCGTGTATGCCTTGATCCTGATGATGGGGGTTTCCTTGAGTGCGCTTTTGATCGCATCGTGCAGTTGTGCAGTCTGCGAATGGGCCCTGAGTTGTTCGGCAGACAGGTTTGGTGCTAGCGCCAGAAAGGATCGCAGGGTTTCGCGGTGCGTGTTGGACAGTATCCGGGCGATTTCCGAGTTGCCGAATTCGCTAAAGCGAATCAGGTCGCTGGCGGCGAGCTGCCGCAGAATTAGCGTCAATCCGATCAATGCTGC
>JANNYX010000453.1:0-2895 GCA_031410295.1 Rhodoferax sp. | reverse complement strand
GAAGCGCGTGAAGCCCACCCCAACCACTGCGACATCCCTTACGGCGACGATGCGACGGAAAAGCTGGACGTGTTTCCGGCTTCAGTGAACGCCGGCACAAGCAAAAAAGGCGCGCCGGTGGTGGTGTTCATCCACGGTGGTTACTGGCGCTCTCTCGACAAATCCGACCACTCCTTCATCGCGCCGGCCTTCACCAACCAGGGTGCCTGTGTGGTGGTGCCCAATTACGCCCTGTGCCCGGCGGTCACCTTGCCGCAGATCGTGATGCAGTTGGTCAAAGCCCTGGCCTGGGTGCACCGTCACGCTTCACGCTACGGCGGTGACCCGCGCCGCGTCACGGTGATTGGTCACTCTGCTGGTGGCCACCTGGCGGCGATGTTGCTGGCCTGCGCCTGGCCGGTTTACGGCAAGGACTTGCCGACGGATCTGGTCAAAGGCGCCGTGTCGATTTCAGGTTTGTATGACCTGGAACCCATCCTGCACACGCCGTTTTTGCAGGACTCCCTGCACCTCACGCCCGGGCAGGTGCAACTCGCCAGCCCGGCCTGGATGCCGCGCCCGCGCCAGGGCACGTTGTACGCGTTTGCGGGCGCTGACGAGAGCGCCGAGTTTTTACGCCACAACCAGATGATCCAGAGTGCCTGGGGTAAAGAAACCGTGCCGGTGTGTGAAACCGTTCCAGAGCGCAACCATTTCAGCGTGCTCGAAGACCTGACGGCACCGTGGCAGCGTTTACATCAACTTGCCAGCCAGCTTGTTTTCAAACGCTGATAAAAAGCGCTTGGAACCCATGACCAACAAGGCTGGGGATGTGCTGCAGGATGTTCTCGCCGATGTGTTGATTGTGGGCGGTGGCAACGCGGCCCTGTGCGCCGCGCTGATGGCGCGCGAGGCCGGTGCGAGTGTGTTGTTGCTGGAAGCCGCGCCGCGTGAATGGCGTGGCGGCAACTCCATGCACACGCGCAACCTGCGCTGCATGCACGATGCGCCGCAGGATGTGCTCACGGGTGTCTACTCCGAGGAGGAATTCTGGCAAGACCTGAAGGCCGTAACCGGCGGGCAAACCAACGAGGCGCTGTCGCGGCTGGTGATCCGCTCGACGGCCCATTGCCGGGACTGGATGCGAAAGCATGGCGTGTTGTTCCAGCCTTCGCTCTCGGGCACCTTGCACCTCTCGCGCACCAACGCCTTTTTCATGGGTGGCGGCAAGGCGCTGGTGAATGCGTATTACCGCAGCGCAGAAAAATTGGGTGTGCAGGTCCGGTACAACACACCGGTGGATCGGCTGGAATTGCGTGACGGCGAATTTGTCGCTGCCTGGACCGGCGAGGAGCGCATCACTGCCAAAACCTGCGTCGTGGCCGCCGGCGGTTTTGAATCCAACCTCGCCTGGCTGCGCGAAGCTTGGGGCCAGAACGCGCTGGGCGAGTGGCCGGCCGACAACTTCCTGATCCGCGGCACACGCTTCAACCAGGGCGTGTTGCTCAAGCACATGCTCGACGTCGGCGCAGACAGCATTGGCGACCCGACGCAGGCCCACATGGTGGCCATCGACGCGCGTGCGCCGCTGTACGACGGCGGCATCTGCACGCGCATTGACTGCGTGTCGCTCGGCGTCGTCGTCAACCGGCAAGCGCAGCGCTTTTACGACGAGGGCGAAGACTTCTGGCCCAAACGTTACGCCATCTGGGGGCGGCTGGTGGCGCAACAACCGGGGCAAACAGCGTATTCGGTGATTGATGCCAAGTCGCTCGGTCGCTTCATGCCGCCCGTCTTTGCGGGGGTGAAGGCGGACACCCTGACGGATTTGGCGAGGCAACTGGGCCTGGACGAGACGCGCTTTTTGCAAACTATCAACGACTTCAATGCCGCGTGCCGTGTCGGCCATTTTGACCACACCGTGCTGGACGATTGCCACACCCAGGGCCTCGCACCCGCCAAAACCCATTGGGCGCGGCCCATCGACACTGCGCCTTTTTATGCCTACGCCGTCAAACCGGGCGTCACCTTCACCTACCTTGGCCTCAGGACCGATGAAACCACCGCCGTGCATTTCAAGGGCCAGCCCAGCCGCAACCTGTTTGTGGCGGGGGAGATGATGGCGGGTAATGTGCTGGGCAAAGGTTATACGGCCGGTGTCGGTATGAGCATTGGTACGGCTTTTGGGCGAATTGCCGGCGTGCAATCTGCGCAATCTGCTCTCAAAATGGGAGCAATCACGAAAAATCAGCATGCAACAGCTTGAAGCCCTGACCCGCGAGGCGCGTGCGCTGGCGAACGCCGATCTGCTGCCGGGCGATGGCGGCAGCGCTTTGTCTGCGCCCGAGGCGGAAGTCGCCCGTCAAATGCAGATCTGCAACGCCTGCCGCTATTGCGAAGGTTATTGCGCGGTGTTTCCTGCGATGGCGCGGCGGCTTGAGTTTGGCAAGGCCGACATCCATTACCTGGCTAACCTGTGCCACAACTGTGGTGCCTGTCTGCATGCCTGCCAATACGCGCCGCCGCATGAGTTTGCGGTGAACGTGCCACGGGCCATGGCGCAGGTGCGCGGGCAGACCTATGCCGACTACGCCTGGCCACGAGCCTTGGGCGTGCTCTACAAAAACAACGGTCTGTTTGCAGCCCTGGCCCTGGCTGCCGGCCTGGCCCTTTTTCTGCTTCTCGCGCTGGCGATGAATGGCAAACTGCTTCACCCGCCCGCTGCAGGAAACTTCTACGCCGTCTTTCCGCACAACCTGCTGGTCGGCATGTTTGCACCCGTTTTCCTGTTTGTCGTTTTGGCATTGGGCCTGGGTGTGCGGCAGTTTTGGCAAGACGTGTCGCCCAACACGGGGCGTCAACCCACACCGCCCGGCGCAGCGCGACAGGCCACGCTGGATGCGCTGAAACTCACGA
>JANNYX010000452.1:0-5600 GCA_031410295.1 Rhodoferax sp. | reverse complement strand
CGAATTGATATCGTGCACAAGGTAGATGGGTTGTTCGCTCGGGTAAACGGCGTGATTCAAGCGTTTGATTCTGGTAAGCCTTCGTGACTTGTAGATACTGCGCCGGATTTTCTGCGAACCGGCTTGGGACGTGGGTCAACGCAAGACCTGATCTTGGGGCGACTTTGGCGGATTCGGGCAGGTGTTTCGCGAGATTTACGGTACGCGTTTTTTAGCACGGGCATCTCTTGTACCCCACAAGGATGGTCGAGCGTCGTAACCCGCCCTACGCCTCATTCACCAAAGCAGACTCAAGCAACGAGCCCCGCGACTACTCACCACCACTGATTGAGCCGCTGCCGCTGTCTAAGAATCAGCTCTGGCAACAGGAAAATAAATTTAAGTGAACAATGTTGGGACTTGACCCGTCACTCCAGAGTCGTCTGGGCAAGCCTTACAGAAAATCTGGCATGCGCGTCCTGCGCGCAAGTGAAGAGCGAGGCTTGCCTTGCCCCGATTCACAACAGCTCAATCTGCCACTGCCTGGTACACCAACTGCCGCAGGAGGTTGCGGTGGTACAGGCGGGCGGCGCCGGGGGACTGCGTCATCATCACGACGATGATCTGCTCTTTGGGATCGACCCAGAACGCCGTGCCAGCGTAGCCGCTCCAATTGAATTCGCCGCCACTGCCGGCCATGAAGGACAGGCCGTCGCTTGGGCGCACGGCAAACCCCAGGCCGAAGGTGTACAGCGAGGGGAAGAGCACGCTGCCGCCAGGACTGGCGGCGATGGGGATGCGCGGGCCCAGGTGGTCGGAGGTCATCCAGCGCACGGTGGTGCGCGAGAGAATGCGCTGGCCGTCCAGGCTGCCGCCGTTGAGCATCATCTGCGCGAAACGCAAGTAGTCGGTCGCGCTTGATACCGCGCCGGCGCCACCCGAGTCGTTGCCCGGAAGGCGCGAGACATCGATCAGTTTGAATGGCGTTGCGTTGACCGGGTCTTTGGCAAACGACTGTGCCAGACGGCTCATCTTGTCTTGAGGCACATAAAACGCGGTGTCGTTCATGGACAGCGGTTTGAAGATGCGTTCGGCCATGAAGTCGCCCAGGCGCTGGCCGCTGGCGGCTTCGATGACGCGGCCCAAAACGTCGGTGGACAGGCTGTATTCCCAAGCCGTGCCGGGCTGGCGCAACAGGGGCACAGCGGCCAGACGGCTGACCTGCTCTGCCGGGCTCATGTCGCGCGCGTCGAAGTCGATGTTGCCCGGCTTGTACAGCCCGGCTTGGGCCAATGCGGCCTTGAAATCGTTGTTGCCGGTGATTTCGCCATACCCCAGCCCCGAGGTGTGGCGCATCAGGTCCTGCACCGTCATGGCGCGCGCGGGTTCGGTGCCCGACGCGGTATAGACCTTCATGTCTTTGAACGCAGGCAGGTATTTGGCGACCGGGTCTGACAACTGCAGCCGGCCGTCCTCGACCAGAATCATCGCCGCCACCGTGGCCATGGGTTTGGTCATGGAATAGATGCGAAATAGCGAGTCGACCTGCATGGCCTCTGGCCGAGCGGGGTCTTGCACGCCAAACGCGCGGGCGTACACCACCTTGCCCTTGCGCGCAACGATGAGCGTGGCGCCGGGCAGCGCCTTGTCGGCTATCTCCTTGTTGAACGCGGCAGTCAGCATGTCCAGCCGCTGGGCCGACATGCCGACATCGGCCGGGTTCGAAGTCGGCATCGCCCCCGGCTGCACGGCGCAGGCCAACAGCCCCGTCAACAGCCCCATCACCAGCGCCAACGAAAGCGCCGCGCGCGCGCGGCCCTGCCAGCGCCCCAAACCATGTCTGAAATCAAACTGAAAAGTCATGCTGTGGCTCCTGGTGGGTGATCAAATTTTGCAAGTGCGAAATTATTCTAATCCTGATGTTCACCCTGTGGTGTCCGTTTTTGAAAGGGGGGACAGAAGGCGATGCGCAGACAAGCTTCCTGCTGTGTCAGACCACGCGGCAAGGGCAGCGCGGCATCGAAGCTACTTCCAGTCAGACAGGATCCGGCTTCCCATTCGAATTCCATGTGTTGGGTGGTAGTTCATGGCCGACATTCCTGCGCCATCCTTGGTGAAAGGTTGGCGCTGTTCGGCAATCAGCGCAGAATCCAGATGCGGCTGAACACTCTGGGTTAAGATTGACGTTTACGTAAACGTCAACTCCGCGACTCGACGGAAATTTGACGCTTAATCCCGACATTGCCCGACATTGCCCGACATTGGAGGCTTTCCAGCCATGACCCAACTCTATGCCGACTACAAGGCGCTGGCCAATTACCGTCCGACGAACAAGGTGCGTTTTGTCACCGCCGCCAGCCTGTTTGACGGGCATGACGCGGCCATCAATATCATGCGGCGCATTTTGCAGGGCATGGGCGCCGAGGTGATCCACCTGGGGCACAACCGCAGCGTTGAAGAGGTGGTCACCGCCGCGCTGCAGGAAGACGCGCAGGGCATTGCCATCAGTTCCTACCAGGGCGGGCACGTGGAGTATTTCAAATACATGGTGGATCTGCTGCGCGAGCGTGGCGGGGAGCACATCCAGGTGTTTGGCGGCGGCGGCGGGGTGATTGTGGCGCCGGAGATCCGTGAGTTGCAGACTTACGGCGTGGCGCGGATTTTCAGCCCGGAAGACGGCCAGCGCATGGGCCTGCAGGGCATGATCGGCGAGATGGTGATGATGTGCGACAAGGATTTGTCGCCTTACGCGCCGACCACCATGGACACCATTGAAGGGCACAGCGAAGCCAGTTGGCGCGCTTTGGCCCAACTCATCACAGCGATCGAGAATTCTAAAGAAAACGAGGCTATGGCCGTCGCAATCCGGGAGAAGTCTGCTACTAAAAAAGTAGCAGTTGTCGGGGTGACAGGTACCGGTGGCGCGGGCAAATCGTCGCTCACAGACGAGTTGATCCGCCGCTTGCGGCTGGATCAGGACGACAGCCTGCGTGTGGCCGTGATCTCGATTGACCCCAGCCGCAGAAAGAGTGGCGGCGCGTTGTTGGGCGACCGCATCCGCATGAATGCCATTTCACCCTGGAGCGCAGGCCCGCGCGTCTTCATGCGTTCGCTCGCCACGCGCGACTTCGGTTCAGAAATTTCGCAAGCGCTGCCGGATGTGATCGCCGCCTGCAAAGTCGCCGGTTTTGATCTGATCGTGGTCGAGACCTCGGGCATTGGCCAGGGCGACGCCGCCATCGTGCCGCATGTCGATGTGCCGCTGTACGTGATGACGCCCGAATTCGGCGCGGCCAGCCAGCTCGAAAAAATCGACATGCTGGACTTTGCCGAATTCGTCGCCATCAACAAATTCGACCGCAAGGGTTCACTTGACGCCCTGCGCGACGTCGCCAAACAGGTGCAGCGCAACAAGGAAGCCTGGACGACACCGGCCGACCAGATGCCGGTGTTTGGCACTATGGCCGCGCGTTTTAACGACGATGGCGTAACCGCGCTCTATCAAGCCTTGAAGCCACGCCTGGCAGCGCTGGGCGTGCCCATCAAGAACGACGCGGGCCTGCTGCCGCAGGTCAACGTGCGCCACAGCACCAACCAGACGCCGGTAGTGCCTGCGGCGCGCACGCGATACCTCGCGGAGATCAGCGACACCGTGCGCGGCTACAAGGCGCGCGCGCGTTCGCAAGCCAGCACGGCCCGCGAAATCCAGCAACTGCGCGCCACAGCCGGCATGTTGCAGACCGACAAGCCCGAACGCCACCGCGCGGTGGAAGCGGTAAACGATCTGGTTCAAACACGCGACGCCCAGTTGGGCGCGGCAGAACGCAAGTTGCTCAATCAGTGGCCCGCCATGCAGCAGGCTTACGCGGGCGACGAATACGTGGTGAAAATCCGCGACAAGGAAATCCGCACGGCGCTCACCAGCAAATCATTGAGTGGCACCACCATCCGCAAAGTGGCCTTGCCGCAATACCAAGACCACGGCGAAATTTTGAAGTGGCTGATGCTCGACAACGTGCCCGGCAGTTACCCGTACACCGCCGGCACCTTCGCCTTCAAGCGGGAAAACGAAGACCCGACGCGCATGTTTGCCGGCGAGGGCGACGCCTTCAAGACCAATGCGCGCTTCAAACTCTTGAGCAGCGGCATGGACGCCAAACGCCTCTCCACCGCGTTTGATTCGGTCACGCTGTACGGCAACAACCCCGATTTGCGGCCCGACATTTACGGCAAGGTGGGCAACAGCGGCGTTTCCATCGCCACGCTGGACGACATGAAGGTGCTCTACGGTGGCTTCGATCTGTGCAGCCCGACCACCAGCGTGAGCATGACGATCAACGGCCCGGCGCCCAGCATTTTGGCGATGTTCATGAACACCGCCATCGACCAGAACCTGGAGAAGTTCAAGACCGACAACCAACGCGAACCCACCGACACCGAAGCGCAGAAAATCAAAGAATGGGTGATGGAGAACGTGCGCGGCACGGTGCAGGCTGATATTTTGAAAGAAGACCAGGGCCAGAACACCTGCATTTTCAGCACTGAGTTCTCGCTCAAAGTGATGGGCGACATCGCGCAGTTTTTTGTGCACAACCGGGTGCGCAACTTCTACAGCGTGAGCATCAGCGGCTACCACATTGCCGAGGCCGGAGCCAACCCGATTTCGCAGCTGGCCTTCACGCTCTCCAACGGTTTCACCTTCGTCGAAGCTTACCTAGCGCGGGGAATGCACATTGACGATTTCGCACCAAATCTGAGCTTCTTCTTTAGCAACGGCATGGACCCGGAATACACCGTGATGGGCCGTGTGGCGCGGCGCATCTGGGCGGTGGCCATGAAGGAAAAATATGGCGCCAACGAACGCAGCCAGAAACTCAAGTACCACATCCAGACCAGTGGCCGCAGCCTGCACGCGCAGGAGATCCAGTTCAACGACATCCGCACCACGCTGCAGGCGCTGATCGCGATCTACGACAACTGCAACAGCCTGCACACCAATGCGTTTGACGAGGCCATCACCACACCCACCGAAGACTCGGTGCGCCGCGCCATGGCGATCCAGCTCATCATCAACCGCGAATGGGGTTTGGCGAAAAACGAAAATCCGTCACAGGGCGCCTTCATCATCGAAGAGCTGACCGAGTTGCTCGAAGAAGCGGTGCTGCTGGAGTTTGAACGGATTGCCGAGCGCGGCGGCGTGCTGGGCGCGATGGAAACCGGTTACCAGCGCGGGCGGATTCAAGACGAATCGATGCATTACGAGATGTTGAAACACACCGGCGAGTTGCCCATCATCGGCGTCAACACTTTCAGGAATTCGCATGGCGATGCGGTGCAGGACAAGCTGGAACTGGCGCGTTCCACCGACGAGGAAAAGCAGAACCAGCTCAAGCGCCTGGCCGATTTCCACCAGCGCCATGCGGCAGACTCACCCGCCATGCTCAAGCGCCTTCAGCAGGCGGTGATCTCCAACGCCAATGTGTTCGAGGTGCTGATGGATGCCGTGCGCGTGTGTTCGCTGGGCCAGATCACCAATGCCCTGTTCGAGGTGGGCGGGCAGTACCGGCGCAGCATGTAGGCCTGCGCGAAAAGCCGCCGATACAAACGCGAACGGCCTGGCG
>JANNYX010000451.1:0-4120 GCA_031410295.1 Rhodoferax sp. | reverse complement strand
TGGGCGTAGGCCGTCAGGTAGGTGCTGTTGTGCTTGAGGATGATCAGGTTGCCGTAACCGCGCAGGCCGGCGCCGACGTAGACGACGCGACCGTCAGCCGCCGCCACGACAGCGGCGCCCGCGGTTCCGCCGATGTCCAGGCCTTTGTTTTTAACCTCGTCAAAACCGGCCAGCACTGTCCCGGGGGAGGGCCAGATCCAGGCAATGTCTTCGTCGGGGTTGGGTGGCGATGCGGCGCCGGTTGACGGCGCTCCCGACGGTGCGCCTGCCCCTGCCGTGGCCGGCGCAGTCGCCACCACCACACCCGATGCCGCGGTTCGTGGTGCGATGGCGGCCTGTGCGCTGCTTGACGCCGGCGGCACTGCCGTGGGTGTCGCGCTGGGGGTGGCGATAGGCCGCGTCACGACGCCCGACGCGGCACCGGCAGGTGCCGAGGCGGCACTGCTGATGGCGCCAGCAGCCGCGCCGCTGGTGGCTGGCGGCGCAGCGGGAACTGCGCCAGCGATAGCTGTACCAGGCACTGGCGGCACCACACGCAAAACCTGGCCAACCTCAATCTGATTGGGGTTTTCAATGGCATTCCAGCGCACGATATCGCGCCAGTGCTGGCCGCTGTCAAGGCCAATACGAATCAAGGTGTCGCCGGTTTTGACGGTGTAATAACCCGGCTTGCCCTCGTTTTCCGCGCCCGGGAGCATTTTGACGACAGCGCCCGATGGCGCTGCGGTGGTGGCGGGCGCCAGCGGGCCTGTCGGACTTGCCGGCGCCGGAGTTGCCGCAGCGCCCGCCCCAGCGGGCCGCAACGGGCCTGCGCTGCTGCCCCGGTCTTCAACCGGAGCGCGGTTGACCGACCGGGTACCACAACCCGCCAGGCCGATTGCCAGGATCACCAGCGCCAGCGACGCCAGCCCTTTTGCCTGCGGCCATAAATTGCGGGGCGACTCACCAAACATTTCAACTCCCTTGGGTTTCCAGCGCAACCGGCTTGTGCCTGGGCGCCATTTTCACTCGACACCTGATTTTAAAGGGACAAACAACACCGGCTCCAAAATTGTCCGTGTGAAGCCGCCGATGCCACGATCAACCACCACCAGCGCTTGCTGGCCCGCCGAACCGCCCGGCAACTGCACCGGCGCCACCAGGCGCCCGCCCACGGCGAGTTGGTCCAGCCAGGCCTGCGGCAATGCCTCGCCGCCAGCCGCCGCAATGATCGCTGCATAGGGCGCACCTTTGGCGTATCCGATCATGCCGTCGCCCATCAACAAATGCAAGTTCGCCAGGCGCAGTGTCCGCAGGTTCTGGCGTGCTTTTTCGTGCAGGCCACGCAGGCGCTCGATCGAATACACCTCGCGCGCCAGGTGGCTCAAGAGGGCCGCCTGGTAACCGCAGCCGGTGCCGATCTCCAGCACCCGCCCGAGTTTGTGGCTGGCGCCGTTCATCAGCAGTTCCAGCATGCGCGAGACCACGCCCGGCTTGGAGATCGTCTGCCCCAGACCAATTGGCAAACTGGTGTCTTCATAGGCCTGGTTGACCAGCGCGCTGTCGACAAAACGGTGACGCTCGACTGCGCCAAACGCGGCCAGCACCTGCCGGTTTGTGATGCCGCCTTTGGCGAGTTTGGCCACCATGTTGGCGCGCACCGCGTGGGAGTCCAGGCCATGCCCATGCGCAGGCGTGTGCAAGACCTTGCCGGTTTTCTCATGCGGCCGCATGACAGACGGGGATGCGCCGGCCCTGGCGGCGGCAGTAGTGATAGCGCTGCGTGGCTTGGCGCTGATGTCGATCCGGGCCGGAAAACCGGGCCGCAGTTTCATGCTCATGGGGGCGCTCAAGCCGATGTGGCCGCGGCCTTTGGCATGGAAGACAGCGTCAATCCAGATGCCGTTTGCGCCCAATATTTCAGTGTGTCGTGTTCGGTCAAATCGGTTTGCAGCGGTGTCAGCGCCATGTGGCCCATCGCCGTGGCGTGGAAATCGGTGCCGTCGGCATCATCTTTGGCCGCACCAGCGCCGCCAATCCAGTACATGGTTTCGCCGCGCGGGCTCATTTGTGTGATCACCGGCTCGGCCGCATGGCGGCGCCCGAGGCGGCACACTTTCATCGGTTTGATCTGGCCCAGCGGCGCGTTCGGGATGTTGATGTTGAGCAGCCAGGCTTGGTTGCCGATCAGTTGCTGCTCATTCATCTGCAAGACCAACTCGCGCGCTTTTTGCGCGGCGGCGTCCAGGTGCGTCCAGCCCTTTTCAACCTGTGAAAAAGCGATCGACGGCACACCAAACAAATAGCCTTCCATGGCCGCGCCGACGGTGCCGGAATAAATAGTGTCGTCGCCCATGTTGGCGCCATTGTTGATGCCCGAGACCACCAGGTCGGGCCGGTAACCCAGCAGGCCGGTCAGGGCGATGTGCACACAGTCGGCCGGTGTGCCATTGATGAAGCGAAAGCCGTTGGCAGTGCGCGTCACGTGCAAAGGCGAGTGCAAGGTCAAGGCGTTGGATTTGGCGCTGTTGTTCAGTTCGGGGGCGATCACTTCGACCTCGGCAATGTCCTTGAGGGCTTCATAAAGCGCCACAATGCCGGGAGCCTGGTAACCGTCGTCGTTGGAGATGAGGATTTTCATGGGCGCTTCCATAAATTCGATTTTCGGGCGCATTGCAGCGTTGCAAATCGTCGCCATGCGAGTGTGTGTCGGTGGTTTGCGCCTCGCACTGCCTCCCGAGAATCGAATTTCCGGTGGCGCCCATTGGGTCGCTCTGACGTCGCAAACATTTCTTTCAACATGAAATTGATTGTAGGATGCGCTTCATACACGCCATAACCGGACTTAACCTGGCGCAACCTGACCTGGAGACTATTTAATGCACGCCTGGCTTTGCGAGAACCCCGTCGGAATTGACGCGCTGACCTGGAAGGAGATGCCCACACCCACACCCGGCAAAGGGCAAGTGCTGGTGGAAATCAAGGCGGCGAGCCTGAATTTTCCCGACCTCCTGATTGTGCAAAACAAATACCAGTTCAAGCCGGATTTGCCCTTTGTGCCGGGTTCGGAATACGCGGGCGTTGTCGCCGCGCTGGGCGAAGGCGTCAGCCACCTCAAAGTCGGCCAAAGTGTCGCCTGCCTCTCGGGCACCGGCGGTTTTGGCACCCACACTTTGGCTCCGGCAGACAAATGCATGCCATTGCCGCCCGGGTTTTCACACGTCGACGCGGCCGCCTTCATCATGATTTACGCCACTTCGCACCACGCCTTGATTGACCGGGCGCAGCTCAAAGCCGGTGAAACCGTGCTGGTGCTGGGGGCTGCAGGTGGTGTCGGCACTTCGGCCATCCAGATCGCCAAAGCCGTTGGTGCGAAGGTCATCGCCGCCGCTTCCACCGATGAAAAGTGTGCCTTGTGCCAGTCAATTGGTGCCGATGCCACCATCAACTACAGCAAGGAAACCCTGCGCGACGCTGTCAAAAAATTGACTGACGGCAAGGGCCCGGACGTGATTTACGACCCGGTGGGTGGCGATTTTGCCGAGCCGGCGTTCCGCTCGATCGGTTGGCGCGGCCGTTATCTGGTCGTTGGTTTCGCCTCCGGACCGATCCCCTCGCTGCCACTGAATCTGGCACTGCTCAAAGGCGCCTCGATCGTCGGCGTGTTTTGGGGCGACTATTCGCGCCGTGAGCCCCAAGCCAACGCCGCCATGATGACGGAGCTGGCAACCTGGTACGCGCAGGGCAAGGTCAAGCCGGTGATTGACCGCACCATGCCCATGTCGGAACTCAAGGCGGCCTACGCGCACATGGGTTCGCGCGGCGTGAAAGGTAAATTGGTGATGGTCAACGAATGATGCAGGCTTCGCGCGGCACAGCGTTTTGCGTCAAATTGTTGCGCACCGGCTTTACACTCGCTGATCTAAAATTGCAGTGGCAGCCGCACAGCCCGGTACCCGGCGCAGGATCATGACCATGTCAGAAAAAAAGTCCGTTGGATTTCCACAAATTGACTTCAAGGAAGAAGATATAAAGACGCGTCCCATACCGCTGCATGAAATACCGCTGCAGGCGCGTGTTGACCGGGAGATGGCGGTCATCAACCTGCACCACGCCCGCATTGGCAAGGCCATCGACACCT
>JANNYX010000450.1:0-7786 GCA_031410295.1 Rhodoferax sp. | reverse complement strand
GGCTGTGTCGGTGTAGTGGGCGCCGAGCTGGCTGCGCTTGGCCGGGTCCAGACCGCGTTCGAACAGCGTGCCGAAAATCGACACGTCGATGGCGCTCCAGTTCAGGCCGGCGGCGTTGCGCAGCTCGGTGATGTCCAGGATTTCCAGCTTGGGCACGTCGATCTTCTTGAACAACCCGCCGTTGAACCAGGGAATCTCATCAGGGCCATACAGGCCGCCGTCACGCATGGTGGTGAACAAGCTCGCGAGGCCCTGCGTCAACTGCTCGCTGACGATTTTTCGATTGCCCACCAGGCGATCAAACATGCGGCCCGGCAGCAGGCCCACGTCTTCGGCGAAGAAACAGAACAGACACTGCGTGAGGAAATGCGCCACCGTGTCGGGGTGGTGGCCACGCTTCCTGAGCCCTTCCGCCAGCGTGGCAAAACTCTTGGCAGCGGCCTCGGTGATGTCGCGGCTGGTGATTTTGGGGCGAAAACTCTCCACGTCGGTCCACAGGCGGCGCAGCAGCGCCTGCTTGACGGGCTGGTCCAGCTCGTGCAGCCGCACCGTGTGCTGCTCGCTCGGGTGGCCGTTGAACTGCGTCTGGATGCGAATGCTGAGGCGGTCGCACACCACCAGGAGCGGCGGGTTGGCAAGCGCGTGGCTGTAACCCAGCAACTGCTTGAGCGCGGCGTCGAGGTTTTTGCCGGGGGCCTTGTTCTCCCAGGCGAAATGGTCGCGGTAAAACACGTCGGCGTAGCCGCGCGCTTCGCCCAGCACGAGCGTGTTTTGCTCAAACAGGTAATCGCTGCGGTCACCCAAACTGCCTGGCGTGGGCACTTGCAGCAGCGCGCACAGGTCCATGAAGTGCGGCTGGGCGCCCTGGCGCTCGTTGAGCTCGAAGGCCGGGCCACCCGGGCCCCATTTGGCAATGAACTCTTGTGGCGTCATTCGAGTCAATGGTAACGCAGCGGTTTCACGGGCAGCCTGTAAGACTGTGGCGCTCTCAGCGACCAAAGGGCTGCACTTCTGGAGGATTGCCTTGTCACATTCGCCTATTCCGGTTGCTATCCCGGTTGCTATCCGGGTGATAGCAGGTATGTCAATTTTTTTGTGGGCCAGCGCCAGTTTTGGTCAAACAACTGCGGCGACTACCTGCAGCGCACAGTCGGGGCCGCTCAAAACACCGGTGCTGGAGTTGTACACCTCAGAGGGATGCAGCTCCTGCCCGCCGGCGGACAAATGGCTTAGCGGTTTTAAAACCACGGCTTCGGCAAGTGGCGAGGCGCCACCGGTGATCCAGGCGTTTCATGTCGGGTATTGGGACTACATCGGCTGGGTCGACCGCTTTGCCACGCCGGCCCATACCACGCGCCAGCGCCAAATTGCGGCGCAGAACCGGCAAACTTCCATCTACACCCCGCAAGCCGTGCTGGACGGGCGCGATTGGCGCGATTGGCATAGCACGGTGGCAGGCAACCTGAAAGGCCACGCAGAGCCCGCTGGAGCCAGCGTCAGTGTCCGCCAAATCGCACCCGATCAGTTTGAAGCCCTGGTCACGCCGTTACCGGGCCAGGCTTCCAGTTGGTCAGCTTACTGGACTCTCACCGAAGACGGCCACAGCTCCAAAGTCAAATCCGGCGAAAACGCGGGCGAGTTGCTGAAACACGACTTTGTGGTGCGGCAATACACACCGGCGGGCAACTTCAGCGCGAAGGCGACATCGGCCCAAACCCCGCAGACGCCGCAAAAACTGGTTTGGCGCAGCATCGCGCAAACCGCCGGCCACACGCGCCGTGTCAACCTGGTGGTGTTTGACAGCCAGAGCGGCAAGACGCTGCAAGCAGTGTCTTTGCAATGCGCCTGACCCCTGGCGGCTGACCGCTGGGAAAACCTCGCGACACCCGGTCCCTGTAGGGCAACTTCCTACAGGTGCCATAGTGGCTTCCCGACGCCGCCGGCTGGCCAGTGCTCCTACATTTTGTTGCATGCCCCATGACTCATGGGCCACTACTTTGCAACGAACCCCACATGGAAGCTGGAGCACGACGATGATGAAACAAACCGCACTCGCAGGCAGTCGTTTTGACCGGATCACGCCCCAAGAAACCGAGTATGACCCGCGCGAGACGCGCGCCACGCCCCAGCCCTGGCCCGAGGAGCAGTTGCCCTTCACCGTGCGCCTGGTGCACGACAGCGACGACCTGGACAAGGCGGTGCACATTCGCCATTCGGCCTACGCCCGCCATTTGCCCAAATTCGCCGAAACCCTGAAAGTAGCTGAGCGGGAAGACACGGAAAGTGGCGTCACCGTCTTGCTGGCGGAATCGAAGCTGGACGGCTCTGCGTTGGGTTCAATGCGCATCGCCACCAACCAGTTCAAACCGCTGGCGCTGGAGCAATCGATTCAACTGCCGGACTGGATGAATGGCCGGCGCCTGGCCGAAGCCACCCGCCTGGGCGTGACCGATGGCAAAGGCGGCCGCCTGGTCACGACGGTGTTGTTCAAATCTTTTTACCTGTACTGCAAACAGGTGGGTGTGGACTGGATGGTGGTCACTGGCCGCTCGCCAATCGACCGCCAATACGAGCGCATGTTGTTCGCCGACGTTTTCCCGGGCGCAGGATTTATTCCCCTTTCGCACGTGGGCAATTTGCCGCACCGGGTGATGTGCAGTGAAACTGCCACCGCCGAAGCACGCTGGACCGCGGCGAAAAACCCGCTTTTTGATTTCGCCTTTCGCACGTTCCACCCGGACATTCATGTCACCGAGCGCCGCCGTGCCTTGTTGCCGACACTCGGCCAGGTTACAACTTCGGCGCACACCGGCCAATTGCGCTACCCCATGTAACGCAAAAAACTAAAGTTTCACTTCAATTTTTTGCGGCAACTGCATGATTTGTATGTTGTTTTTTATATACGACCTATGTTAAGTGCTCTTGTCGACAAATCAAAGCACGTGTAACGTTCACTCCTGAGGCGGTGCGTAAGATACCGTCTGTTGCAAAGGGCCGATCTATTCTTGCCCGTGCACGAAGACCCTGAACAGTGTGGTTGGAAGCCGGTGTGGACCGCGGAAAAATTGACGAACAAATCAGAAAATCTGATCAAACGCCCGGACCAGGTTAATCAGGCGCTTGACCTGTTGTTGCATTCGTTCTCGGCCTATGCCCTTCCTTTGGTCATAGGCCTGTTGTCGTTGATGTCGCTGTTTGTGTGGACGACACAGTATGTCGCCTCTGAACCGGAAAGTCTTGATTTTCGGGTCTTGCGGACCAACGATGCCAAGGCGCCAGAACAGATTTTGCCGCTGTTGAAAAATGTGCCGGCTGTCAAATACGTCGACACCGAACTGTCCGAAACCCCGTTCTGGATGGCATTCACCATTGCGGCCAAAGGCACCGTTAAACCCCTGACGGTCGAGTTCCCATCAAGGCACGCCACAAAATTGGCCTGTTGGGGAGGCGCTGCGTTGGCGCCTTTGGGCAACGCCAGCCAAGTGCAGTCGACGGGCGCCATCGCCAAGATCAAGTCTGGCTTTGCGCTGAATTTGAACGCGCAGCTGTTGGGTAGTGAGATCGTTTGTTGCGTTGAATCGGTGGGACCCGCGCGTATTTCAGCCCAGTTGTGGCCAACGGGAGACCTCCAGACATCGGCACAGGAATTTCATCGCAAATCTGGCCTGCTCGACGGCGGCATCCTGATTTTGGCCGTGTTCGTCTTGATCACGGCGATGATCAATCGCAGCGCCCTTTACATGATTTTTGCCGCCTGGCTGATGGTCAACCTGCGTATGGGCGCGCTCTCGGCGGGTTGGGACACGCAGTGGCTGGGCAACCAGATTCCCGTGGACTGGCTGCAACGCATGCGCGCCATCACCATGGCGGTGTATTACGCGCTGTCAGTCACGCTTTTCAATGCGCTTTTCCGTGAAGAAATGACCAAGGTTGGCGCCGCCTGGCTGCTGCGCATCGCGCAGTGGTCAAGCCTGCCGCTGCTGGCGTTGTCGCTGGCGGTGTCTTATCAGACCTTCCTGCCGGTATTGTGGGTCATCACCGGCTTGGGCATCGGCCTGATGTTGCTGGCACTGACGATCATTCTGGTGCGCACCCGATCCGCCGTGGCGATGTGGTACAGCGCCTCCATCGCCATCACGATAGCCGCCAGCCTGTATGAGGTGCTGGCAGCGGCGCTTGGCTTCAAGGGCTTGATTGGCACGTTCAACGGCGTCACCGCCGCGTTGTCCGGCAGCCTGCTGGCCGCCTTGGCCATTGCCGCCCAGATGCGCCAGGAGCACACGCAGCGCCTGGCCGTGCAGGCCGAGCTGCAGCACACCTACGAGGCGATGCCGATTGGCCTCTTTACGCTGGACCTGCGCGGGCGCTTCGTGTCGGCCAACCCGGCTTTGCTGCGCATGCTGGGGCCCAAGGTGCTGGAAAACGGTGGCCATACCTGGCAGCGTTATTTTGTGGGCGGCGCCTGGTCGCAGTTGCACAACATGCTGCTGACGCAAAAGGACGGCGAGCTTGAACTTCGGGGCCGCTCGCAGTTGTTTGAGAGTGGTGAGGTCAGCCGGTTTCTGGTCAAGGCCACTTTGGCCGGCGACCGCGTCGAAGGCTCGTTGCAAAATATCACCGAGAAAGCCAAGGCCACCGAAGAATTGCTGTTTTTGGTCAACAACGACCCCTTGACCAAGGTGCTCAACCGGCGCGGCATCGAGAAGGCGCTGGACCACGCGATGTCCGAGCTGGCGCTAGGCAAGCCGCTGACCCTGGCTTACCTAGACCTGGACCGGTTTCGCCTGATCAACGACCTGTATGGCCACAACGCCGGCGACGAAGTCCTGCAGCAGGTGTGCCAGCGCGTCACGCACATGATCTCGGGCGCCATCCAGTTTGGCCGTGTCGGCGGCGACGAATTCGTGCTGGTGATGTCAGACACCAAAATTCCGGTCGCCAGCCTGATCTGCCGCGGCATCATTGACAGCCTGGGCAGTTCGCCCTACCGCGTCGGCGACCGCGCCTTCCATGTGCGCGGCTCCATCGGCCTGATTGAAGTGGGCGCCGAGATGCAGGTCAAGGACGCTGTCTCCACCGCCGACCGCGCCTGCCACGACGCCAAAGCCGGCAGTGGTGACGGCCTAGTGGTGTACGAGCGCAACGCCAGCGCATTCGACCAGCACGATGCCGAGCTCAAGCTGGTGGAGCAGCTGTCGACCTCCTCTGCCACGGACGGCCTGTTTGTCGTGATGCAACCGATCATGTCGCTGTCCAGCCCGCATGCTTCGCTGAATTTCGAGGTCTTGCTGCGCATGCTTGACGTTGACGGCAAACCGATTCCGACCGACCGACTGATCGCCGCCGGCGAAAAAAGCGGGCGCATGAGTGTGATCGACCGCTGGGTGCTGCAAACCACGCTGGCCTGGCTCAACCAGAACCAGGAGCGGCTCAAACACACGCGGTTTGTCTGCATGAACCTCAGCGGCGCTTCGCTGAACGATGAAAAATTCCTGCAGGATGTCTACACCATGCTGGAACAAAACGTCAATGTGGTGCGCCATCTGTGTCTGGAGATCACCGAGAGCGTCGCGCTTCACGACCTCAACAACACGCGCCGCTTTGTCGACCGAGTGCGCAGTTTTGGCGCCAAGGTGGCATTGGACGATTTTGGCGCCGGCTACACCTCGTTCTCCTACCTCAAAGAGCTCACGGCTGACCTGTTGAAGATCGACGGCAGTTTCATTGTCAACATGAACCGCCACCCGGCCAACGTGGCGATTGTGGAGGCCATCGTCAGCCTGGCGCGCAATCTCGGGATGAAAACCATAGCCGAGTGGGCCGAAGACGCCGCCACGGTGCAAACCCTGATCGAGATTGGCGTGGATTACGTGCAGGGGTACGTGATCGCCAGGCCGCAACACCCGGACGCGCTCTTGGCGGTGGCGTCGTCCGCGTCGTTCATCGTCGACCAGGACCTGATTGCGGTGGTTTCCCTCTTAGGCCAGCCCGAGGACCGCATCGCACAGGTCGATCTGTTCGAGGCCTCCAACATGGCGGCCCTTCACTGATTCCGGATCGGTTTAAGAAATCGGTTTAAGAAATCGGTTTAAGTACCGCGCAGGGCCTCTTTCAACTGCTCGCCGATTTCCGGACGCTCGACAAACGGGCTGGTCGGGTTGCGGGTTTGCAGCATGTCCTCCATGCGCACCTGTACCGACTTCAAGGCTTTCGGATGGCTGTAGATGTAAAAGCGGTTGGCGGCCACGGCATCAAACACCTTTTGCGCCACATCGGCCGCCGACACGTTGCCACTGGTCACAGCTTTGGCGGTGCTGGCTTCCCCCACCTGCTGGCTGCGGGTTTTGACGGCGTTGGCATCTTGCAGGCCGGCAGGCCGGTTGCGGCCGCTTTGGTGGATGCCGGTGGCGACAAAAAACGGGCACAACACGCTGGCGCCGATCTGCTCCGTGACCAATGACAGATCCTGAAATAGCGTTTCGCTCAAACTGACCACGGCGTGTTTGCTGACGTTGTAGACCCCCATGTTGGGCGGGTTGATCAGCCCGGCCATGCTGGCGGTATTGACGATGTGGCCGCGCCAGGTCGGATCTTTCTTGGCGGCCGCGAGCATCATCGGTGTGAAGCTGCGCACGCCGTGCACCACCCCCATCACATTGACGCCCAGCACCCATTGCCAGTCTTTCAGGCTGTTTTCCCAGATCAGGCCGCCCGCGCCGACGCCGGCGTTGTTGAAGACCAGGTGCGGCGCGCCAAAACGTTTCAGGGTGGCCTGGGCCATTGCGTCCACCTGGGCGGCGTCTGCCACATCGAGCCTGAAGGGCAACACCTGCGCGCCGGCGGCGGTCAGCTCGGCGGTGGCTTTGTCAAGCGCGTCCTGCTGCACATCGGCCAGCACCAGGTTCATGCCGAGCCTGGCGCCGATGCGCGCGCATTCCAGGCCGAAACCGGAGCCGGCGCCGGTCAACACCGCGGTCTTGTTTTTGAAGTCGGTGATCATCTCAGGCTTCCACACGTTTCATGATGAAACCAATGCGCGGGAAATGCACCTGCACCACGCCTGCGCGTTCATCGGTGCGGCGCAGCGTGTAATGCATGCGGGTGGCGGAAATCAACGTGCCCTGGGTCGGTTCGGGGCCAAAGGTGTCGGCGGCAATCGTCACTTCGCTGCCCAAGGCAATGCCGTGTTCATCCTGAAACACTTCGTGCCCAAACAGGCTGTCGGCGAAGTTGGAATGTGCGCAGGCGGCGATGGATTCGGCAGCGTTCGACGGCGTCGCCTGGCCGTGCCCGATGGCTGCCATGCGGTCCATCCAGGCCAGCACGGCGGGCGTGGCATCCAGAATATCGGCCATCACACTGCTTTGTGTGCGGGTGAACCACAGCGGGTGGTAAACAGAAAAATCAGCCACGCACGGCGCGCTGCCCAGCAAGTAGTCTTGACCTTCGAGCATCGTGTTGATACGCCGCAAATAACTCCTGTAGGCGGCGGTGGCGTCGGCCGCTGGCAAACGCGGCAGCCCCAAGCGCATCTTGCTGCGGTCTTCGGCAAAGGCTTTGGCCTGGTTTTGCCATTCTTCAGGCGGGCGCCCTTGCCCGAACATTTGCGCCGCGCCCTTGGGTTGCAGGTTGTAGGCCATGGCAGCCCAAAACAGTTTGTCGTCGGCCCATTGGGCGAGGATGCGGGCGAGGCCTTTTTGGTGGGCCGGGTAGAGCCCTGGCGCCGGGTGCAGGTGCTCTAGCACGTCGCAGATCAGCGCGGTATCGCAATAAATGTCGGCGCCGA
>JANNYX010000449.1:0-2154 GCA_031410295.1 Rhodoferax sp. | reverse complement strand
GCCATGGGGGGAGGCATCGCTTCGGCCATCGCCCGGGCGCTGGGCGGCGGGCGGCGCGACGACGCCCATGCTTTGGTGCTGCACGCGGTGCTCATCGCGCTGGCGTTTGGTGTGTTGTTCACGCTGGTGATGCTGCTGGGCGGGCGCTGGATTTATTCGCTCATGGGCGGGCGCGCAGAAGCGCTCGAAGCGGCGCTGCTGTATTCCAACTGGGTGTTTGCCGGCGCTGCCCTGATCTGGTTTTTCAACGCGCTGTCGGCCTTGATCCGCGGCACCGGCAACATGATGATGCAGGCGCTGGTGATGGTCGGTGGCGCGGTGGTAATGATCCCGTTGTCGGCGCTGCTGATTTTCGGCTGGGGGCCAGTTCCCGGCTTCGGCATCGTCGGTGGCGCCCTGGCACTGCTGGCGTATTACGCCGTGGGCAGCCTGGTGTTTGTGGCTTACCTCAAATCCAAAGGCAGTTTGTTGCGCCTGAACTGGACTGGCATTTCACTGCGCAAACCCCTGTTTTGGGACATCCTGAGGGTCGGCCTGGTCGGTATCTTTTCTACCGCCGCCACCAACATTGCCATCGGTTTTGCCACCGCCATGGTGGGGCGTTTCGGCACAGCGGCGATCGCCGGTTACGGCACCGCGTCGCGTCTTGAATATTTGCTGGTGCCGCTGGTTTTTGGCTTCGGCGCGCCGCTTGTCGCCATGGTCGGCACCTGCATCGGCGCGGGCCAACGCGAGCGCGCCCTCAAAGCCACCTGGATCGGCGCGGCGATGTCCTTCGCCTTGGCCGAATGTGTGGGGTTGTGGGCGGCGCTGTTCCCCCACGCCTGGCTGCGCCTGTTTGACAGCGACCCGGCCATGTTGGACGCCGGTGCGCATTATTTGCGCATCGTCGGCCCGACTTACGGCTTCTTTGGCCTGGGC
The DNA here is from genome assembly GCA_031410295.1 of Rhodoferax sp. GTDB lineage: Bacteria > Pseudomonadota > Gammaproteobacteria > Burkholderiales > Burkholderiaceae_C > JANYCG01. Next base: position 1,233 of record JANNYX010000449.1, on the reverse strand, counting down.
ATTGTTTTGTATTTCGCCTCGCAGGGCGCTGGAAAATTATTGTGGCCGGTGATCGGCAACATCGTGCGCCTGGGCATTGCGCTGGCCGGCGGCTGGCTGGCGATCCGCGCCTGGAACTCGCTCACCGGGGTGTTTGTGGCGCAAGCGCTGGCACTGGTGGTCTACGGCAGTCTCAACGCCTGGGCGATTCGCGCCGGCGCCTGGTTTGGGCCGCTGAATCGGTCCCGGCTCTCAACAGCAATTGCAAAATGAACCAATCAAATTTCCCGGGTCTCGCTCCGGGCATCCGCTCGCGCATGCTGCAGGGCGTCAACGGCTTGGCGATGCACGTGCTCGAAGCGGGTGATGCGCAAACGGTCAAGGGGCGCTTGTTGCTGCTGCACGGCTTTCCGGAGTTGGCCTACAGCTGGCGCAAAGTGATGTTGCCGCTGGCGCAGGCCGGTTACCACGTCGTCGCGCCGGACCAGCGCGGGTATGGCCGCACCACCGGCTGGGATGCGCGTTATGACGGCGACGTGGCGGCGTCGCGGCCGCTCAATCTGGTGCAGGACGCCTTGGCACTGGTGAGCGCCCTGGGCTGGCAGGACGTGACGGCGGTGGTGGGTCACGACTTCGGTTCCCCGGTAGCGGCCTGGTGTGCGCTGACACGGCCGGATGTGTTTCGCAGGGTGGTGCTGATGAGTGCGCCGTTTGGCGGCGCGCCGGCCCCTGCAGCGGCAGCTTTGCCGGCCCCTGCGTCGATGAATGGCGCCGCGCCAAATCCATGGGGCGCGCAGCTTCATCAGGCGCTGGCAGGTTTGGCGCGACCCCGCAAACATTACCAGTGGTATTACGCCACGCCCGAAGCCGACACCAACATGCGCCATGCGCCCCAGGGCCTCCATGATTTCCTGCGCGCGTATTACCACCACAAAAGCGCCGACTGGCCGCGCAACCAACCCTTCAAACTGGCCGAAACCACGGCAGCGGAGTTGGCCAAAATGCCCACCTATTACCTGATGGACCTGCACGAAGGCATGGCCGAAACGGTAGCCCATGAGATGCCGTCGCCGCAACACATTGCAGCGTGCCGCTGGTTGCCCGACGAAGAACTGGCCGTCTACAGCGGCGAATTCGCCCGCACCGGATTTCAAGGCGCCCTGAACTGGTACCGCTGTGGCGTCAGCGAGGCGATCTCTGCCGAACTGAAGCTGTTCTCGGGCCGCACGATCGACGTGCCCACGATGTTCATCG
>JANNYX010000448.1:0-3549 GCA_031410295.1 Rhodoferax sp. | reverse complement strand
AATGAAATGATTGGCGACCCGGAGTACAAAATCGGCCGGCCACGCCAGTTGTTCACCGGCGCCACCGCCCGCAGCGTCACCCCATTGGCGCAACGTTGAGGCCAGCGCTGAGCTCAATGGCGGGCTCAGCGCCGGCTCAGTGCCAGCTTAGTACCGGCTCCGGCATTTGCTATACTATATATAGCATTAAACCTATATATTCTGACGGCCTTAGCCTGATTTCCTTTGTGAAAATATAAAACCCTCCGCCGGGGGCGCTGGAATCAGGTTTTGCTTTTCAGCAGGCCCGACAAGGCGGCAAACGGGTTGGGCTTGATGCCCGCAGCTTCGTCAAAGTCGGCGTCAACAGCGGTCATGGGCAACGCCGTTGGGCAGACGTCGTGGCGCGGAATCAGGGGCAAGGCCATCACCAGTTCGTCTTCAATCAGCCCGGCTAGATCGAACTCGCGCGCCAGCACCAGCAGGTCCTCTTCAGAGTCGTCGTCCTGTTCTTCTGCAATGAGCTCGGTCGCCACAAAGCGAAACGCGCGCTCGATCGAAACGGGCAAATCCAGCGGCGCCATGCAGCGCTGGCAAACCAACGGGAATCGTGTGCCAAGGCTCAAGTGCAACCAGGGCTCGGCGCCCCCGGTGGCGCCGGTTCGGGTTTCAAAATGCGCCGCCCAGGTCAAGATCAGGTCGGCCGCTGGCCCTTGCAGATCCGGGAACAACCGCTTGTAGTTTGATAGCGGCTCCTGCCCCGACAAAGGCTTGCCGCGCAGGGCCATGGCCTTCACGTCAAGGCGTTGGGGGGCGGCGTCAGTGGTCATGCGGGCAGTGTAAGACAATCGTTCCATGGTCGTTCCCACCACTCCAGTCCCAGCAGCCCCCGCGACGCCCCGCCAGCTCATTCTTGGTTCCACCTCGCGTTACCGGCGCGAGCTGCTGGCCCGCCTGCACCTTGAATTCGAGGTCATCGCACCAGAGGTCGATGAGACCCCGCGTGCCAGCGAGACGCCGCGTGAAATTGCGCTGCGCCTAGCATTGGCGAAAGCCCAGGCGGTGTCGGCCAAATTTCCGCAGGCGGTGGTGATCGGGTCCGACCAGGTCGCCGACTTCAATGGTGAACCCATGGGCAAACCCGGCACCCATGCCCGCGCCACCCTGCAATTGCGCCAGATGCGCGGCCACACCGTGGTGTTCCAGACGGCGTTGGCGGTGACGTGCCTGGCCAGCGGTTTTTCACAAGTCGATTTGGCGCCGGTGAAGGTGCTTTTTCGCCAACTCAGCGACGCCGAGATTGAAACCTACCTGCTGGCCGAAACGCCCTACGACTGCGCCGGAAGCGCCAAAAGTGAGGGGCTGGGCATCGCCTTGCTGGAGTCAATTGACAGCGATGATCCAACCGCGCTGGTGGGCCTGCCACTGATCCGCACCTGCCGCATGCTGCGTGCGGCGGGCATTCAAATCTTATGAACCATCCGGCGAAATTTCCCGCCAGGCCGCCCCAAGGGAAATTGGCCCCCGCGGGGGGCAGCGCAGTACACGCAGTGACAAGCGTGGGGGTCCTGTATCTGGTTCCGGCGCCGCTGGATTTTGGCTGTGACATTCAGGCGCCGCTTGACGAGGTTTTGCCGCTGCGCACGCTTCAAACCGCGGCCCGCCTGACCCACTGGATCAGCGAAAACGCCAAATCCACGCGCGCTTACCTGAAACGGATCAACGCGCTGCATCCGCTGACAACGCCCGTGCAGCAGCTGCAAATCCAGGAGCTTCCGCACGCCGTGCACAAGAAAGGCGACCACGCCGGCGAGTTTGACGCCAGACCGCTTCTGGCGCCGGCCCTGCAAGGATTTGACATCGGCCTGGCGAGTGAAGCCGGCATGCCTGCCGTGGCGGACCCTGGCTCGTCGGTGGTGCGGGCTGCGCACGATTCAGGCATCAAGGTTGTGCCGTTGGTCGGCCCGGTGTCGCTGCTGCTGGCATTGGCGGCGAGCGGCCTCAACGGCCAGAATTTCGCCTTTGTCGGGTACCTGCCCTCAGACGGTGATCAACGCCGGCAGCGCATCCGGGAGCTGGAATCCCTGGCGCTGAAAACCGGACAAAGCCAGCTCTTCATCGAAACGCCCTACCGCAATGCGGCCATGCTGCAGTCACTCTTGCAACATCTGCAGTCCACTACCCGCCTGGCCATTTGCAGCGGGCTCACCTTGCCCGATGCCAAGGTGGCCAGCCAATGGGTGAGGGACTGGAAGAAAAATGCAGAGAACTCAGCGGCGCCGGGCAACACCACGCCGGCGGTGTTTGCCATTGGACGATGAGCGCCGACCCGCCAGCCCAACTCTGAGCAACTATCAGCAACTATGAGCAAATTTGAGCAGCTCAGACAACTCACAGCAAGTCAGCGCAACGTCGGCAACGCGTTCAGGGCCCGAAGCGCCTTGGCGCCCCCCTCGCCGATTGACGCGCCAAAACGTTTCACCAACCGCTCGGCCACGTTGTCGCGCCGGGTGTAGTCAATGATTTCTTCGGCCTTGATGACTTCACGGGCGACGAAGTCCAGGTTGCCAAGCTGGTCTGCCAGGCCCAATTCAATTGCCTGCTGGCCGCTCCAGAAGAGGCCGCTGAACATCTCGGGCGTTTCCTTGAGGCGTTTGCCGCGTCCGGCCTTCACCACGTCGATGAACTGCTTGTGGATTTGGTCCAGCATGGTTTGCGCATAGGCGCGCTGCTTGTCCGTTTGGGGACTGAACGGGTCCAGAAAACCTTTGTTTTCGCCGGCCGTCATCAATCGCCGCTCAACGCCCAATTTGTCCATGAGCCCGGTGAAGCCGAAGCCGTCCATCAACACGCCGATGGAACCGACAATGCTGGCTTTGTCGACAAAAATCTTGTCGGCCCCAGAGGCGATGTAGTAGGCCGCCGAGGCGCAGGTTTCTTCGACGACCACATACAGCGCCTTCTTGTGTTTGATTTTGAGGCGGTGGATCTCGTCGTTGATGATGCCCGCCTGTACCGGGCTGCCACCGGGCGAATTGATCAACAACACCACCGCCTGCGCGCTGTTGTCTTCAAACGCGGCGCGCATGGCCCCCACCACCAGATCCGCGCTGGCTTCGCCACCGGCGGCAATTTCGCCGCGAATTTCAACCACGGCGGTGTGGGGCTGTGAGGTGTCCTTGACGCCCTTGCCATGCCCCGAAAGCGACCAGAACACCACGGCAAAAAACACCAGCCAGGCCAGCGTGACGAAGGTCTTCCAACGACGGCGCGATTTTTGCTCGTTCAGTGACGAAAACGCCAGCTTCTCGAGCGTGGCGCGCTCCCAGCCGGGTTCGTCGGCGCGGGTTGATTTTTCTTCTATTTTCATAGCATACTTTTCTGTATTTTCGACCGCCTTTGCGTCATTTGACACATTGCTTTTGAAGCCAGATAACGCCGTGTCCGGCGGCTTGCCAGGATTCGCCGCGTCGGCTGGATTGGCCGGATTGGCCCAGGGTGAGGGTGTCGGCGGCAAGGGCCGGTTGTCGTCGGATTCGTTCATGACCACTTTCTAAAATTCGACCGGCT
>JANNYX010000447.1:0-8519 GCA_031410295.1 Rhodoferax sp. | reverse complement strand
TCTCGGCCTTGAATGCCTACAAACAGGGCGAGCGCAAACACCCCACGATGCGTGGCATTGCCGACAGCCTCTCCGACCAGGACATGGCCGACGTGGCCGCCTACTACTCGGTGCATGGAGTCGACGCCAACGCCGCGGCGCCCGGCAAAGCAGCAGACGCAACCGGCAAGGCGGCTGACCTGGTGAAAAAAGGCGCCTGCGTGTCTTGCCATGGCGAGAGTTTCAGCAAACCCATTGACCCGAGTTACCCGAAAATCGCCGGGCAACACGCTGACTACCTGTTCGTCGCGCTCAAATCCTACAAGGTTGAAGGCAACCCGCAGGTCGGCCGTTCCAACGGCGTGATGGCCGGCATCGCCAAACAGTTCACCAACGCCGAGATGAAGGAAATGGCCACCTACATCAGCAAACTGCCCGGTGAACTCAAGGTGGTGCGGCAAGACAGCTTTCGCTGACCGTAGTGCAAGGCTTTAAATATCGGGATGGAGACCGATGCATTCGACCTTATCGCGCTTAGGCCGTCGAATATTGGCCGTTGTTTGCTATTATTAATATATCGTAATTGCGCAAGTTATAATCATATATTTATACTAGAAACGTATAAAACGCGTTTTAGTAGTGGCGCAAACCTGGCTAAAAACCGGCCCACAATTCGCCTGGGAAGAGCCACTTGACGGTCAAAGCGCTTTGTCAAGTTGCTTTACAAACCTACCTTATTCGTCGCTGACCGTGTTGCGCAAAATGCCCACCGCATCGACTTCGATCTCCACCACGTCGCCGGCCTTCATATACAGCTGCGGCGTGCGTTTGTTGCCGACACCGCCAGGCGTGCCGGTGACGATCACGTCGCCCGGCAAGAGGGGAATGAAGGTCGAGATGTAGGCGATCTGGCGCGGAATGTTGTGGATCATCATGTCGGTGGAGGCGCGTTGCAGCTCGACACCGTTGAGCTTGGTCGTCAGGGTCAATTTCTGATTGGGCTTGATCTCGTCACTGGTCACCATCCACGGGCCGAAACCACCCGTGCGCCAGTAGTTCTTGCCGGCCGTCCATTGGGTGGTGTGGTTCTGCCAGTCGCGCACGCTGCCGTCGTTGTAGCAGCTGTAACCGGCAATGTGGCTCCAGGCGTCGGCCTCGCTGATGCGCCTGCCGCCTTGACCGATGACGATGGCGATTTCGCCTTCGTAGTCGAGCCGGAACGATTCGGGCGGCCGCATGATGGCCTGGCCGTGCGCCACCTGCGACGCCGGCATGCGCACGAAGATGGCGGGCATCTCGGTCAAGGCGCGGCCGGTTTCGGCGACATGGTCGTGGTAATTCAGGCCGATGCACAGGATTTTGTCGGGGTTGGGAATCACCGGCAGCAGTTCCAGGCTGGCGAAATTCAACGTCGCCGCATGGGCCTTCAAGGCCTCGGCCGCTGCGCCGGTCAACTGCTGGGTGATGAGGCTGCGCAAGTCGGGCGCTTGACCGCCCAGGATGGGTTTGAGGTCCAGCACCCGCAGGTCGGCGTTTTGGCCCGAGACGACGCCGTAGGTGGCCGAGCCGTGGTGCATAAAGCTGATGAGTTTCATGGGATGTGATTCAGGTTGAAATTGAGGGCAAGCGCGGCCCGGGTAGGTCAGGGCAAGGGCGAAGTCTGGTTCGACATGGGCGCGGGGCTGGACTTTGGGATCAGTCAGTCGTTATTGGGCAACGTCACCCAGGCTGCGTTCTGTGCATGGCTTAGCAACGTCGCCTCGATGAATTCGAGGCTGCGCACGCCGTCTTCAAGGCTGGGTACGAGCGAATTCACTACGGCCTGGCCACGCTGGTGACGCCGCAAGTCGCCAGCGAAGTCTTTGTACAGCTGGGCGAAGGCTTCGATAAATCCTTCCGGGTGGCCCGCGGGAATGCGCGTTGCTGCAGCCGCTGAAGCCGGCAGGGCGGCCATGCCGCGCGTCAACTTTTGCGCCGGTTGGCCGAGCTCTGTGAACCATAATTCGTTGGGCAATTCCTGCTGCCAGCGCAGCGCGGCCAGGCTGCCGTATATGCGCAAGCGCAACCCATTTTCTTCGCCGGTGGCGACCTGGCTGGCCCACAACATGCCGCGAGCGCCCTTGGCCGCGTCGCCGCTGGCATTGGAATTGGAATATCGCAGTTGGATTTGCACATGGTCGTCAAGGCGGCGGCCTGGCACGAAGTGCATCAAGTCGGCGCTGATTTCGCTGGGTTGCATGCCAGTCACAAACTCCACCAGGTGCGCAGCGTGGGAGCCGATATCGCCCAGGCAACCGGCCGGGCCAGACAGGGCCGGATCGGTGCGCCAGGCGGCTTGTTTTTGCCCGCTTTCTTCCAGCGGCAGCGCCAGCCAGTCTTGCGCGTATTCGACCTGAATGACGCGGATGTCGCCAAGCCGGCCTGCGGCGATCATCTCGCGCGCGGCACGCACGAGGGGGTAACCGCTGTAGTTGTGCGTCAGGGCGAAGCGGCAATGGTGCTGTTTGGCCAGGGCCAGCAATTTCTGGCCATCGGCCAGGTTCGTCGTCAGGGGTTTGTCGCAGATGACGTGAATGCCCACCTCTATAAATGCCCGCGCCACGTCAAGGTGCAAATGGTTGGGCACCACGACGCTGACGACCTCAATGCCATCCGGACGCTGGCTCTCCGCTTGCGCCATGGCGCGGTAGTCGGTGTAAATGCGATCAGCTGCCAGACGCATTTCACGCCCGCCCTGCAAGGCGTTTTCAGCAGTGGACGACGGTGCCGCGGCGACGAGATCGTAGTCATCGTCCAGCCGCGCCGCCATGCGGTGCACCGCGCCAATGAAGGCGCCGGGGCCGCCGCCGACCATGCCCAGGCGCAGTCTTGGCAGAGTGACGGGTTCGGCTGTCATGGTCAGGATCAGCGCGCCAGCCCAAGCATCCGTTGCACAGCTGACGCGTCGGCGCCGCTGGCAGCGAAGTCGTCAAAGGCGCGGTCGGCCACGTTGATCAAGTGTTTGGCAATGAAGGGCGCGCCCTCTGCGGCCCCTTGTTCGGGGTGTTTGATGCAACATTCCCATTCCAGCACGGCCCAGCCGCGGTAGCCGTATTGGGTGAGTTTGCTGAAGATGGCGGAAAAATCCACCTGGCCATCACCCAGAGAGCGAAAGCGCCCGGCGCGGTTCAGCCACGGCTCGAAACCGCCATACACACCCTGGCGGCCATTCGGGCGGAACTCGGCGTCTTTCACATGAAAGGCCTTGATACGCGTGTGGTACAGGTCAATGAAATGCAGGTAGTCGAGCTGCTGCAAGACAAAATGGCTGGGGTCATACAACAAACCGGCGCGCGGGTGCTGCGCCACGACCTCCAGGAACCGCTCGTAACTGGCGCCGTCACACAGGTCTTCGCCGGGGTGGACCTCGTAACAGACGTCGACACCAACCTCATCAAAGGCGTTGAGAATCGGCGTCCAGCGTTTCCCCAATTCCTGAAATGCCGCCTCAACCAACCCTTCGGGCCGCTGCGGCCAGGGGTACAAATACGGCCAGGCCAGGGCGCCCGAAAACGTTGCGTGCGCGTCGAGCCCCAGGCGTTTTGAGGCCTGGGCGGCGAGCTTCATCTGGGCGATGGCCCATTCCGTGCGGGCCGCCGGTTTGCCACGCAATGCGGGCGGCGCGAAGCCGTCCATCGGCAAGTCATACGCCGGATGCACGGCCACCAGCTGGCCCTGCAGATGGGTTGACAACTCGGTGATGGCCAGGCCGTGCTGCGCCAATACACCTCTGACCTCATCACAATAGGTGTCGCTGGTAGCGGCTTTTTCGAGGTCAAACAGTTGGGGCGCCGTGGTCGGTATTTGCACGCCTTTGTAGCCGAGCGACGCGGCCCATTGGGCGATGGCGTCCAGCGAATTGAAGGGTGCAGCGTCTCCCACAAATTGCGCGAGAAAAATGCCGGGGCCTTGGATGCTGCTCATCGTGGTTCCTACTTTCAAATTCTTCCCAAAGCTATCAGACGTTTCCAAACTTCATTCGGAATATTCCAAAATCACAGCCGCTGGCCGGATCAAACCATTAAGCGATTCGCCGCCAGTGTTGCGACGCGCCCTGAATAGCGCCAGCCGCCTTGGGTGACAGCTAAAAATGTAATGCATTACATTTCGGCAATTCATTGGTGGATACCCTGATTTTAGGGGGCCAGAATGGCATTTGATGCAATCGATTACATTACGCTTCTCATGGCCTCCATCCACGACGTGGCCCGCGCCGCCCGGGTCTCCACCGCCACGGTTTCGCGCGTGATCAACAAACACGCTTCCGTGCGCGCGCCGACGCGCGAGCGCGTGCAGGCGGCGATCAAGGCTTTGCATTACCGCGTGGATGTTTCAGCGCGGCTTTTGCGCACCTCCCAAACACGCCTGGTGCTGGCGCTGGTGCCGGATCTCTCCAACCCGTATTACGCCGAAGTGGTGCGCGGCATGGCCACCGTGGCGCGCCAGCACGACTACGAACTGCTGCTGTGCGAAACCATGGTCAGTGATGCGCGCGAACGCGCCTACGTGCAGATGTTGACCAGCCGCCTTTATGACGGTGTGGTCTGCATGGACCCGTTCACCACGCAGCGCCTGGTCTCGGAGCAGGTGAAAGATTTGCCCTGGGTGGCGTGTTCCGAATTCGTGCCCGACGACAAGGTGCCGCACGTGAGCATCGACCACCGCCTGGCCGCGATGGACGCCGTGCTTTATTTGCTGGCCAAGGGGCGCCGTCGCATCGCCTTTGTCAACAGCGATGAAAAATACCTCTACGCGCGCCAGCGCCGTGAGGGTTATGTGGATGCGCTGCGCCAGGCCGGCGTGGCGCTGCGGGGCGATTTCATCCAGACCGTGGGCGGCGTCGATTTTTCGCTGGGAGAACTCGCCGCGCGGCGCCTGCTCGCACTCGAAGAGCGCCCCACTGCGATCGTCGCCGTTTCTGACACGCTGGCGATTGGCGCCATCAAGGCCTGCACCGCCAGCGGCCTCAAAGTGCCGCAAGACATGGCCGTGGTCGGCTTTGACGACATTCCACTGGCGAGTATTTTTGAGCCCGCGTTGACGACGATTGGCCAGCCGCGGCGGGAACTCGGTGAACGCGCAATGCACCTGCTGCTGCTGCGTTTCAGTGGCGTCAACCCGCCATCTGAGACTTTGGCGCACACGCTGATCACCCGGGCTTCAGCCTGAGGGGGAATAATGTGTGCAATAATTTAATACAACAATAAACTATAATAAGGCCGTCGAATAATATCAGTTTATTGCTATGTATAAAGAAGCATAAATGTGTATAATTTAGTTATATCTAAAAGTATAATTTAAAATAAACGTAAAATTTGACTTAATTTTGACTCAGCCACGGGTCGCCCGCGCTTGCACGCAGTCAATATAAGCCTCGCCGTCGGGTGGCCGCCCGTCGCGTTGGCTCTCCCACACCATGGTGCCCAGGCATTCCATCGCGGCGTGGTGGGCATCGTGCAAAGAATCGAGTCGGGCGGTCAGCAGTTCCACCGCCTGGCGGATGCCGCGCGGCTGGTCAATGCTGCACTGCTCGCTGATCGTCAGGTGCATCGAGAGGTGCAGGAAGGCGCTGGTTTTTCCGCCGTCGCGGGGCGTCGCTTCTCGCGCCATGTTCTGCAGCGCCGCCTCCACATCCGATAACTCTGCGTGGTATTCGGGGTGCTCGTCGATCCACAGGCTGGCGATGGTTTCGATGGCTTCCATCGTTTGATTGGCCCGGGCCTTGGCATAAACCGCACAAAAAAAGCGGCGCACGTCAGCTTGAGAGGGTTGAAACAACATGCGCTTATTGTCGCTTCCTGCGAGGGTAAACCTGCATGATGAAGGCGTGCCAACGGTGCCTAGAATCCCACTTGCCTTGACCTACCGGAGACGCTGATGGCCGTGACCTACCAAACCAAATTTGGCTCGCTCAAGTCGTTCGAGAAGGGCGGCGTGCAGCCCATCGCCGACGACGTGAAAAACTACGCGTTCTCCAACTGCTTCGAGATCGCCTCCAAAGCCAAGCCTTACGAAAAAGTGGTGTTTGGGCAAAACCAGATTTACGTGCTCGAAACCCTGCGCGCCGAAGGCAGCTCGCCCTGGTACACCTGTGCGCATGACGAGTTCGCCTTGTGTATGGACGGCGCGGTCGAGATCCATCTGGTCAAACTCGACGCGGCGCAAACCGTGCAGGACGAGAACAAAAACGGCGCCGTGCTGGTGCAGGGTGAACCCAAAGGCCAGAAGATGGGCTGGATGAAAATCAAACGCGGCCACCAGGCCATGTTGCCCAAAGGCGCCGCCTACCAGATGCGCTGCAGCGAGCCGGGCGTGATCGTCTTGCAGACCTGCAAGGGCGATCTGTCGGTGGAGCGCTGGGCCGAGATCTGCCAGACCGCTTGAATTCAGGAGCCAACACCATGAACGCCCCCGCAGAAATCGTCCAGGTCATCAAGTCATTGCCCGACGCCACCTTGGGCTACCGGAGTTACACGCTGGGCTCCTTCAAGTTCCGCCGCGACGAATATTTCGCCCACATCGCCTGGACCACGCGCGATGGCCGCCCGATGAGCCACACTCTGGACATCAGCAACTACCTGCGCGCGCTGATGCGCGACGTCGGTTGGGGCTTTTTCTACGGCTGGGTGAATTTCGACCACGTCTTTGGCACCGTCAACAAATACACCTCGGTCGATATGTACGCCGGCAGCTACAACGGCACCATGAAGGAGTCGGGCGTTGACCTGATGGAGAACTTCCCCACGGCGCAAATCCGCGCCACCTTTGAAGAAATGCTGGACGACTGGACCAATGCCGGCTTTGACCCCTTTGCCGCGCCGCAGGAAACCGGCACGGCGTATGGCCGCAAAAACGGCTACAACACCGCCAAGATCACACGGGCGCGCGAGCTGGCCACGCGTTGTGTGGGCATGAAGGGCGACCTGAATCTGCGCACCGATGAACGCGGCGCGCCCGTCAACCGGGCTTTTGCCGATGTGCCCCAGGACATGCCCGAGTTGCATCCCGAGCCGGGTTTTGAGGATGTTGTGCACGCCTTCAACCTGTTCGCCTTTTTGTCGCGCAGCCAAGTCACGTGGAACCCGTCATTCACCAGCGTCGTCAAATACAGCTTCATGTGCCCGACCACCGAGGAACATATTTTGCCGATCATCCACGGCAACGACCGTGTCGAGTGGTTCTTCCAGATGTGCGACGAAATCCATTGGGACAGCGCCGACAAGAACACCGGCAAACCGCTGGCCCGCGTCATCATGAAAGCCGGCGACATGGCGGCCATGCCGGCCTATTGCCGCCACCAGGGTTACAGCCCGAAACGCTCGATGCTGCTGGTGTGGGAGAACGGTTCACCGACGCTGGTGTACGAAATCGAAAAAGGCGAAGCACCGCAAGTGCCGGTGAGTTTTTGACATCATCTGCGACACGCAGTTGGCGACTGCGTTTGAAGCTGGGTTAGACTTTTCGATTTAGGCAAGTGTATAAATCGACAAACCGGCCCGAAGAATTACCAACCAAGAAGGAGACAAGATGACATTGAACAGACGGACCTTCGTCCAGAGCACGGCTGCGGCCCTTGCCGCGTCGGCCAGTACGCAACTGTTGGCGGCCGATGTGGTGAAAATCGGCATGGTGTCACCGCAAACCGGCCCCCTGGCGCTGATGGGCGACACCGACAAGTGGGTCATCGAACAGATGAAAACCGCCTTCAAGGATGGCATCACCATTGGCGGCAAAAAACATGATGTGCAGATTTTGCTCAAGGACAGCCAGTCCAGCCCGAACCGCGCCGGCGAAATGGCCAGCGACCTGATCTTGAAAGACAAGGTCCACCTGATGGTGGTCTCCAGCACGCCCGAAACCACCAACCCGGTCGGTGACGTATGTGAACTCAATGGTATTCCCTGCATCTCGACGATGTGCCCGTGGCAGCCCTGGTTCTTTGGCCGTAAGGGTGACCCGGCCAAAGGTTTTGTATGGACCCACCACTTCTTCTGGGGCCTCGAAGACGTCATCGCCAATTTCACCAATGGCTGGAAGGGTTTGAACACCAACAAGAAGGTCGGCGCGCTGTTCCCCAACGATGGCGACGGCAACGCCTGGGGCGACAAGGAGCTGGGTTTCCCCAAGCCATTGGCGGGCATGGGTTTCACGCTTACCGACCCGGGCCGCTACCAAAATGGCACGCAGGATTTCAGCGCGCAAATTGCCGCCTTCAAAAAAGAAGGCGTCGAAATTGTCACCGGTGTGGTGATCCCGCCGGATGCGAAAACGTTTCTCACGCAGGCCAAGCAACAGGGCTTCAAGCCCAAGGCCATCACCATGGGCAAGGCGCTGCTGTTCCCGTCCGGCATTGAAGCGCTGGGTGACGTGGCGGACGGCCTGACCACCGAAGTGTTCTGGAGCCCGTCGCATCCGTATTCTTCGTCACTCACCAAACAAAGCGCCAAGGCGCTGGCCGACGCCTACGAGGCCGGCACCAAAAAGCAGTGGTCGCAACCCAT
>JANNYX010000446.1:0-24669 GCA_031410295.1 Rhodoferax sp. | reverse complement strand
TCGAAGAACAGCCGACCGGCGAAGGCATCCGACTCTTTGCCCGCGGCGTCGTAGGTTCGCATGAAGCTGTTCGTGTTGATGTAGAGCCAGGCGTCGCCGTAGCTCAGGTCGGGAAAGTCCAACCAGGCGTTGATTCCGAAGTCGTCGGACGTGAAGTCCCACTGGCGCCGCCACGCCTGTTTGCCACCCTTGAATTTCTTCAGATCGACCGGGCTCGCGAGCGCGACCTTGACCACGCTCTTGCTCGCATTGGCGCTGCCCTGCGCGCCGAGGTTCGACTGCACGTAGAGCACGAAACAGTCGATTTGCGGCACGTAGTGGATCACCTGGTCGCCGGCCCAACCGCCGTAGGTCGTGTCGGCGGCGAAGACGTCGGTGAACTTCACGTCGCTGAACGTCTTGCCGCTGTCGACCGACAGCTTGAGCCACAGGTTGCCGGACATGACGACCACGTCGCCGCCCTTGGCGCCGCTCATGTCGGGCGGCCAGATGCCGGTCGTGACGCCACTTTCCGAGAACGTGCGGAACGTTACCGGCGCCTGTCCACCCGAAGGTGCCGGGCCGCCGCCGCTGCGGAAGTCGAGCACGCGCGGCGTCGACGCGGCGGGAATCAGCGGTCCGACTAGCGGTCCCTGCGCCACCTGCGGGAGCGCCTCGATCTCGTTGAGCGTGTGCGGCTCGATGGTCCACGGCTCGTGCGGCCCCTCGCTCACCTGCACCGGGCTAATAAAGCCGCTCGACTTGGCCGAGTAGCCATCGCCGCGGCGGATGCCGCCGTGCGGCTCGCAAGGCTCATACCAGCAGATCAAATCCGGCTTCTCCTCCGGCGGACAGCAGCGCTCGATATCGGCCCGCAACTTGGCAATTCTGTCGAGTTCCAGCGCAGCGGCCGGGTTGACCGTGCGGTACATTTCCACGAGCGCTTCCAGCGATTGCCGGACTGCCTTTAGCTGCAGCGTGTTCTGATGCACCTCGTTGGCGGTCAGGCAGGCGATGCGGCCAATCTTGTCGAGCAGGCAAGGATCCAACTCCACGCCGTGGCGGATCTGCGTGAGCAGCCGTGTCTGCTCTATCAGCTCGTTCAACAATGGCAAAGAGTCGAGACGCGGCTCTTCGTGTCGATTCGGTGAATCAGATTTCATGATGTCCTCCTTCTTCTTGGCGCGTGAATTGCGGGCACACTACCCTTTGGACGAGCGCATCGAGAATGAACCAAGTTGCCAAGAAGGCGGCGCACTCCAAGGTGAAGCTGTGAAATTTGAAGAATAGCTCTGCGATGATCCACGCGAATGTCAACACGGGCATCTGCTCATAAGCCAATCGTTTTGCGGGAAGAAGACGTAACAGTGTGTACATAATAACTCTCCTTTTAGAGGGACGACGTAGGCTCTCTCTCTCGTCTAACTTAATATCCAGAGCCAGGTTTCTGTCTCCAAAACTCGATTTTTGTCGCCATAACACCAAAGTCACAAATCACGGGAAACCCGCTTGCAGATTCGCTTGCGGTCGGTATACTGTATAAATGAACAGTCATAACAGTTCCAGAAAAACCAGCACACCGATTTTGAGGTCAACCCGTTTGCTGGATCAGTTGCGGGAGCAAATCCGTTTTTTGCACTTTAGCCTTGGCGCAGAAAAAGTAAATGGGGACTGAGCCAAAACATCATCCATATTGATGACAAACGCCATCCGCGCGGTATGGGCAGGTGGAGGTGCTGGCGGGCCTCTGCGGGGATGGGAAAACCGGGTTAGTGGCGGGCTCGGTGTAACTTGGTCGATGAAATATCTGTGCGCCTGTGTAATTGAAGAAAATTTACCCTAATAGACCGTCTAATAATAACGATTTATTGCTATTTTAATAATATCAATAAAGTATAATAAATATACCATTATTCTATTTAAATGTAGTTTAAACGTAATTTTTAGAATTTTCCAATGCACCCACGTACCTGCCTTGTAGGGCTGAGGGGCCAACTGCTCAGTGTTGAAGTGCTGAACTTTGAAGCGCTGAACTGCTGAAGTGTTGAAGTGCAGTGGTGCTGAGAGTTAAACAAGGCAAGAGGCGCATAAGCCCGCGTCGGCCAAGCACGACCAGGAGCCGCAACGACCTGCACGAATGATTTATAAATGGAATCACGAGGCGCAATCGCCCACCCCGACTCACCCTGGCCACCAACCATCAAGGCGCTCTGCTCAGGCCCAGCCGTTCGACATTGCGCTTCTCCGCCGCATAGGCGGCGCGCAGGGCCTGGGCATAGTCGCCCGGGTCAAGGTAATTCGTCTCCTGCTCGTATTTGGCCAGTTCAGCCACATGCATCGGGTCGAACAGGGCGAGTTTGAAGGCGTCATGCAGGGTGTTGACCACGCTGGCGTCCAGGCCACGCGGGCCGACCAGGCCGTAGGGCGACATGGCGACGATGCCGTGGCCGAGCTCCCTCAAGGTCGGCACGTTGGGCCAGCGCGGCGAGCGCCGGTCGCTGAATGTCACCAACAGGCGCAATTTGCCGCTCTCCACATACGGTGTAAAACCGTTTGAATTCACGCCGGCCATGAGTTGTCCGGACGCCACGGCCAACATCTGCTCGGCGGTGCCTTTGTAGGGCACGTGGATGTATTTCAGGTTGCGCCGGCCAAAGAGTTCGTCCATCACCACGTGCGGCGTGGTGCCCAGGCCATTGGAGGAAATGGTCAACTCGCCGGGTTTGGCGGCGGCAAATTTCAGCAGGTCGTCAAAATGCTGGAACGGGCTGTTGCTGGGCACCACGACACCAAACGTCACACCACTGATCTGGATGATCGGGGTGGTGTCGCGAATTGGGTCCCAAACCACTTTTTGCACATGCGGCGCGCGCAAGGCTGGCTGGGGCAGCTGCGACAGGGTGTAGCCGTCTGGCGCCGCCTGCTGCAGGATCGGCATGCCCAGGGTGCCACCCGCACCGGGCCGGTTTTCGATGACCACGCGCTGGCCCAGCTGGCGCCCGGCCAGTTCCGCCAGCAGGCGCAGGGTGACGTCGGTGGCGCCACCGGCCGGCCACGGCACGATGAGGGTGATCGGGCGCGTCGGGAAGCCCTGGGCGCGGGCCAGCGGTGCGACCAGGCTGCCGCCGACAGCGGCCAAAGCCGCCAGCACGCGACGGCGCGAAAAGCGCAGGGCAAGCGTCACAGTGAGCGTCACGGCGGGCCTCCGCGTTTGGCCAGTTGGCCAAACCCGCGCTGCGGGTCGTAGCCCCAGCAGGCCAGTCCAAAACACAGCGCGAAGGTGCCCAGCACGATCCAGGGCGAATCACCGGCATCTTTGCCGTAAATGGCAAAACGCATCCATTCCACGGCGTGCGTGAAGGGGTTGAAGCGGGCGATCTGGTAGACCCAGTTGGCGCCGGATTCTTCGAGCTTCCACAGCGGGTACAAGGCGGTGGACATGAAGTACATCGGGAAGATGACGAAGTTCATGGTGCCGGCAAAATTCTCCAGCTGTTTGATGTGCACGCTCATCAAGAGGCCCAAGGCGCCCAGCATCAGCGCCGCCGAGGCGCTGGCCAGGATGATTTGAAAGCTGTGCCAGCCCAGCCACGGCAACTCGGTGCCCAGCAGGTACGCGACGACGACAAACGCCAGCGCCTGCATCAGCGAGAGCACGGTGGTCGCCGCCAGCTTGCAGGCCAGCACCCACCAGCGCGGCAAGGGCGCCGTGAGCAAGAGGCGCATCAGGCCCATTTCGCGGTCATAGACCATCGCCAGGCTCGATTGCATGCCGTTGAAGAGCAGCACCATGCCCATCAGGCCGGGCACGATGTAGACGTCGTAGGAAATGTAGGTGTCGTAGGGCTCGGCGATGGCGACGCCAAACACGGTTCGGAACCCGGCGGCGAACACCGCCAGCCAGAGCAGCGGGCGTACCAGCGCCGAGGCCAGACGGCCATACTGGCGCGAAAACTTGAAGAGTTCACGCGAGACGATGGCGCCCAGGGCTTGCAGGAGGTGTTTCATCGGGAGAGCAGCGAGTTCACGTTGGCGCCTTGCACAGTTTTTCAGGCTCGTCGGCGCCCAGCGTATCCAGCGCGTTCTTCGGGTGCATGACGCCTTCTTGCGGCATCATGCCTTGAACACCCTGGCCATCGGTCAACAAGATCGGCTGGCGCAGTTGCCGGTCCCAGGCTCGAAACTGCATGGCGATGCCTTTGGAGCCATCCAAGTTGGCGCCCAGCAAGGCTTTGTGGACAGATGAGGTTTCGATCTTTTGTGCACCTTTGGCCGCAGGCAGGGGCGGCGATATCGCCGCGGCCACGATGGCTTTGCCAGCCATCCAGGCGGCCCAGTCGTGCGCCGTCATGGCGCGTTTGGCGGCTTTGAAGAAACGCCGGCTGACTTGCGGCGCGCCAAAGCGGTCAAACTGCGCCTGCCAGCTCAAGGCCACCAGGCCGGCATCACCCACGACCGGGCGCGCCAGCGCGGTGTTGTAGGGCAGGCTGCGGGCGAATTCGCCATCACTGTCGACCACCCACACAGCGTCGTAGCTCTGGTTGCCGGTGAGCAGCGCCAGGTTGCCCAAGGCGCGTTCGCGCGGGTCGGCCGAGAGTTTGAACGGTTTGATGGCCACGGTTTTCAGGCCATAACGTTTCATCGCCGCCTGGGCCACGGCGCTGCGCTCGGCGTCTTGCGGCGAAGGGCCATTCAATAACAACAGGTTGGTCCACTTGCGCGACACCAGCGCCTGCGCCAGGGCATCGGCGCGCATGCGTTCGCTGGCCAAGAGGTGAAACAGATTGGCAGCGCAATCTTTCTCGCGCAAAACATCCGAACTGGCGCCGACGTTGAGCACCGGCAGTTTGACGCTGGCGGCCACTGGAGCGACCCAGGCCGCTGGCAAGTTGACCACCAGCAGACTGGCCCCGGCCTGCTCGGCTTTTTGCGCGATGGCGCGCGCCGACTCCAGGCTGGGGGCTGCCAGGGCCGTGAGTTTGACCGACGATTTTTCTGCCTCAAGCTCAAACTGCGCCTCGTCCCAGGCCACGTTCAGGCCGTCAGCAGCAGAACCGCCGGGATGACCGAGGTAAGCGCGTTCCAGCCGGGTGCGGTCCAGTTGCGGGTTGTCAGCGGCTTCAATCAGGGTGACTTGCCAGGCCGCCGCCTGCGCGGCAACACAACTCAGCGCACACCCCAGCATGCAGGCCAGCGAGCCAGCCAGCCGCGTCAAAGCGGACTTGAAGGGCAGGCTCGACATGGCGGGATCAGTGCTGCGCAAAGGAACGACCGGGTCAGTCGAGCAACACCGCGCCGTAGGGCACACGGCCCACCGCAATGGTCTTGGTGGCCTTGGCCGAGGCGACGTCGATGATGGTCATGTCGTCCGACAAACCGTTGACCACGTACAACTTGGACTGGTCCTGGCTCAGTGTGAGGTTCCAGGCGCGTTTGCCCGCCGGCACCTGGTGCGTCACTTCACGCTTGGGCACATCGACAAAGGCGACGTGGTTGGCCCGGCCCAGGCCAACAAAGGCGCGCTTGCCGTCTTTGCTCATGACAATGCCCACCGGCGTGATATCCGCAGCCTTGGCCCCTTTGATGGCAAATTTGACGCTGCCGATTACCTTGAGGTCTTTGGTGGAGATCACACTGACACTGGCGCCCAGTTCGTTGGTGACCCACAACTCCGCCCCATCGGGCGTGATGGCCATGCGGCGCGGGCGTTTGCCCACGGCGATGTTTTTCACCACTTTGGCGGTCGCGGTGTCGATCACATGCACCATGCTGGCGACCTCGGAGGTGACGTAAACCGTCTTGCCATCGGGCGAGACCTTCACCCCTTCAGGCTCTTTCCCAACCTTGACCTCTTTCACCGCTTTTTTGGCGGCGATGTCGATGAAGGTCAACTCACCTTCGTCTTCGTTGGAGACGTAAAGCATCTTGCCGTCGGGTGACAGGTCAAAGGCCTCGGGGTTGTCGCCCAGCGGGATGCGGCCGACCGATTTGCGTGTCGCCACATCAATTACGTCGGCGGCGTTGTCGCCGCCACAGGCCACCAGCAGCTGTTTGCCGTCGGCGGTGAGCTGCATGTGGCGCGGCCGCTTGCAGGTGGCGATGGCGCCCTCGACCTTTTCGTCCTTGAGGTTGACGATGGTGATGGCGTTGTCTTTCTCGCTCGACACCAGAAGCGTGCCTTGGGCCAGCGCGGCCAGCGGCAGGGCCGTCGCCAAAACAAGGCATGACCGCCGGATGGTTTTTTTGAACATGCCTGATTTCCTTGGATAAGTTATCGCGTCGCCTGGAACCTTGCGCCGCGTTCAGCCGGCCATCATGGCTTTGGCGGTTTGCCAGGGCCGCCAGAGCTCCCACTCGTGCGCGCGATAAACCCCTGCTCCAGCGTCGGCTGCCCCAAAGCCAGGGTCACGGCAGCCGGGCTGCCCTCGGCCACGCGTTCACCCAGGTGCAGCACCAAAAGCTTGTCGGCATCGACCGTCTCCTCGACCCAGTGGGTGGCCCACAACACGCAGCTGCCACGGTTTTTCACGTCGGTATGCACGGCGGCCAGCATGTCTTTGCGCGACTTGGGGTCGAGCCCGACCGTGGCCTCGTCCATCAGAATCAAGCCCGGGCGGTGCAGCAGGGCACGCACAAGTTCGACCTTGCGTTTGGTGCCGCCCGAGAGTTCGCGGCAGGGGCGATCCAGATCGGCTGCCAGCCCCATGGCCGCGGCGTCGTCGATGATGCGCTGTTTGGCGACGGTGGACGCCAAGCCATGCAAATCGGCATGAAATTTCAGGTTGCGCCGCACCGAAAGATCAAGGTCCAGCGCCTGCTGCTGGAACACCACGCCGATGCGAGCCAGGGCATGGGACGGTTTTTCCTTGAGCGCGATGCCGTCAATCTGGATGTCGCCCTGATCCGGCACAAACAGCCCCGTCAGCAATTGGAACAAGGTGGATTTGCCGGCGCCATTGGGGCCGAGCAAAGCGCAGAATTGCCCCGCCTTGAGTTCAAAACTGAGGTCCCGCAACGCCCAGCGCTCGCCGTAACGTTTGCTGATGTTTTTGACCGTCAACATCGTCTGGTTATACCGTCAGGTTATTTCCGAATCGACAAAGCTGATCGCAGGCATCCCTTATTTTTGCATGGTCTCAATGAAGGCCAACAGCTGTTCGATTTCAGTCTCTTTAAGGATGTCTTTCCAAGGCGGCATGCCGGCGTCGGCACGCCCGTTCTTGATGGTGGTGACCGCCGTATCTTTCCACTTCGCGTCGTAACGCATCTTCAGGCGCCGTACATCCCGCTCACGCACGGGGCTTGCGCCGTCCGAGCCGTGGCAGTGGGAGCACTGGTCGTTGAAGCGCACCCGTCCCAATTGCGCAACCGGGCTCAAACCCACGGCGGCATCGGGCACGATGCGGGTGACGCCACCGGTTGCGTCCTTTTCGGCCTTGGCCGTGGTCTGAGCATTGATGCCCGCCTTGGCAGCTGCCGCGCCCGAGGGCGCTTTGGGCTTGGCAGCGGGCTTGACGGGTTTCGCGGCGCCGTCGGCTTCGGTGGCTTGCGTTTTCACCACCCATTGATGCGGCACCCTGACCGCCAGGGCAGCTGCCGGCAAGGCCGCTTCCGCGCTGGAGACAATCGTCAATTTGACCGCATTGCCCGAGGGAAAACCGTACTTGGCCGCCAACGCCGCAATTTCCGGCTTAAGGGCAAGCAAGGCGGCATCAATGTCTTTGACCAGCTCGGCTTTTTCACGTCGGACGGCAACCGAGACCTGGCCAGTCAAGTCCGGCCCCGACAGCGCGGTCACCTTGAATTTGCCGCCATGCAGACGCTGGTTGTCATAACCGGCCACCGGGCCCCACAAAAAGCCGGCGTCGATTTCGCCTTTGCCCAAGGCCGCGAACACTTCATCGGAGGTTTTGAAGGTGGTAAAGGGCAGATCATTTCGCTGCGACAACAAAATGTGCGGATTGGTTTGAAACTGCACGCCCAACTTTTTGCCCTTTAGGTCATCGAGGCCGCCAAACTGGAAACCCGGCGCGCTGACCAGCGCGTAAGCGACATCCAGAAACGCGGCGGTTTTTTGCAGGCCACGCGCGCGGTAATCGGCGTCAGTGGGCAACGCGAATACGGCGTCACATTCGTTGGCGGTGTTGCGCAGGGCACGGCGCTGGAAATAGGTCAAATACCAGGTGTATTGCACCGGCGTTGCATTGAGTTTTTTGGCGACCAGTTCCGCCAGCTCGACATACAGGCCGCGCTCAGCCCCTTCGGATTTGCTGAAAGGCAGGTTGTCGGGGTCGGCGCACACGCGCAGCGGCTCGGCTGCATTTGCCGATGTACCAAAGGCAGAAACACACAGTGCCAACGCTGTGAGCGCTGAAGAAAGGCCGCGAATCGTCATAACTTGTCTCTACCCCATTCCAAATTTTCTCGGTCACACAAACTAAAAACCCGTGACATTTCGTGACACGGGTTTTGCTGAAGTCACCTGAATTCAACGCCGACCGCAAGGCCAGCGTTGACTTCAGAGGCCGTATCAGTTCAGGGCAAACACGTACATCGTGCCGCCTTCAGGACTCGCGTTCACCATTTTCTCACCCAGCGCACCAAAGAATGCCGGGATCGATTGTGTGCGGCCAGAAACCACGGCCACATACTGCTTGCCGTCTAGCGTGTAAGTCATGGGTGCCGCGGTGATGCCCGAGCCGGTGTTGAACGACCACAGGGTTTTGCCAGTCTTGGCATCCAGCGCCTTGAACTTGCCGCGAATGTCGCCGTGGAACAGCAAACCGCCCGCGGTGGTCATCATGCCGCCGGTGTAAGGCAGGTCTTCCTTGTTGAACCAGGCTTCTTTTTGCGTCACCGGGTTCCAGGCTTTGACACCACCCATGTGGCCACCAGGGCCGACTTTGCCGAGGTCGAAGTTCACACCGAGGTAGAACGCGCCGCGTTTGTAGTCAGCCTGGATGCCTTCAAGGTCCATGCAAAGGTTCATGGTCGGGATATAGACCAAGCCGGTCTGCTTGCTGTAGCTCATCGGCATCCAGTTTTTGCCGCCAATCAGGTTGGGGCAAATGTCGGCTGCTTTGCGCTTCATGCCGGGGCGTTTAAGGTTGCCGGCGGTCTCGATCGGGGAGCCGGTTTTCATGTCAATGCCGGTCGCCCAGTTGACGCCTTCGATGAACTGTTTGGCCGAAATCAGCTTGCCGTTGGTCCGGTCGATCACATAGAAGAAACCGTTGCGGTTGGCCTGCATGATCACTGGCACCGATTTGCCTTCAACGTTTTGATCGCCAAAGACCAGCTCGTTCACGCCGTCATAGTCCCACGCGTCATGCGGCGTGAACTGGTAGTGCCAGGTGATCTTGCCGGTGTCGGCGTTCAAGGCCAGCACCGAAGCCGAGTACAAGTTGGTGAACTTGCCGACGTCCGAGCTGTCATTGCCGCGCACCGAAGCTGACCATGGCGCCGGGTTGCTGGTGCCGTAATAAACCAGGTTCAACTTCGGATCGTAGGAGCCGATGTGCCAGGCGACCGCGCCGCCGTTTTTGCCAGAGTCACCCTTCCAGGTGTCGGCGCCGGGCTCTGTGCCCATGGGCACTGTGTAGGTGCGCCAGACTTCTTTGCCCGTCGCCTGGTCCAGTGCGACCAATGAGCCTCGCACACCGTATTCGCCACCGCCGTAACCTGTGATGACCAGATTTTTCACCAGGGTCGGGGGTGATGTGATCACCGAGCCGCCGGTATGGTCGATGACCTGGGTTTTCCAGAGTTCTTTGCCGGTTTTGGCATCCAGAGCCACCACGTGGGCGTCCAGGCGGCCCAAGAAAATTTTGCCGTCTTGATGGGCGACGCCGCGGTTGTTGACGTCGCAGCAGGCGTATTGCTCAACACCCTTGGGCACGTCAGGCTGATAGGTCCATTTCACCTCGCCGGTTTTGGCGTTCACCGCGAAGGTGTTTTTCGGACCAAAAGAGGAGGTCACGTAAAGCGTGTCGCCGACCAGGATGGGCGTCGACTCCTGCGAGCGGTTAGTACCCAGGCCCAGCGCCCATTGCACCTTGAGTTTGCTCACGTTGCCGGTGTTGACTTGTTTGGCTTCGCTGTAACGGGTGTTGCCGGTGTCGCCGCCGTAAACCCCCCAGCCCTGTGCGCCAGCGGTGGACGCGAGGCCCATTGCCAAGCCCAGCACGACCGGCGTTAAAAAGTTTCGCATGTGTTGTCTCCTGACGATTGAATTCAATAATTGGTTCACGCTCAACCGGAAGTGACTCCTCATCCACCGGCAGCATGGAGTATCAAACCGCCTAAAAGGAGCAAAAACCGGGTTAGCCCTAGGAAGTTGCAACTAATCGCAATTTGCGACACTCCCGACACCCCTGCGCCGGGGCACGAAATCGCAACTTTTTGTAGCCGCAACAGCGCCGGACACTTTCGGGGCGCTCGTCGGGCATTATTTGTAGCTGATCAGGTCCAGGGTTTGGTTGCCACCGCGCATGAAACGCGAAGGCGAAGTTTCCACCCGCTCCACCCGCACCAGGCCTGCACCCGGGCAATACCATTCGGTGCTGAAGAGGGGAATTTCACGCCAGTTGAATTGCGCGTCCACATAAAGCTTGATCTTGGCCTCGCCCACCACTTTGATGCACCCCTCAAAGGGCCCGGCGGGCGTCTCGACCTTCTCGTTCAACGCGACGATGGCGTAGACCATCATGATCGGCTTGGTGGTGTAGCGGACCTCCTTGGGAAACTCGTTGCGCCGTTGCAGCACATAAGGCATGGTGCTGGCCTGCCACTGGGTGCCTACCACGTACGGCGTTTTGAGGACAAAACGCGGCGGGTTGTCCACCTTGGGGTTCACCTCCAGCGGGTCGCGGCTGGCGACCCGGTAAATGCCCTGGTCGTCACTTCGCAGGAAGTAGTCAACCCCGTTGCTGCTGTGGCGCCGCTGGGCCGGCCCGCTTTCAAGGGTCTGCGACCCCTTCATGCTGAAGCTCAGAGTATCAACCTCGGGTTCGGTGGCTTCGTCCAGGTTTTTTGTGACGCGGTAGGTCCAGGTTCGACCCTCAGCCAGCGGGAAATAAGACGGCTCGGAGTTGCCGGAACCGCAAGCCGTCAACACCAACGGCAGCACCACTGCGCAGCCCAGCCCATACGCGACTGAGGCAAAACGCCAACCGGCACGGCTCCTTGCAGGGCGCAGCATCACGTCATTTCTCCGGCAGTTGCGGCGACGGCAGATCACGGATTTTGATCTCCTGCTCGTCATTGCCCGGGCGCAGGAAGCCCAGGCCCTTGCCCGCGCCCGCCTTGGCTTCGGCAACGCCCATTTGCTGGATGCCGCTGTTGCCTTTTTTGAGCCCCTCCTCAATCTGCATGTGCAGTTTGCGGGTGTAGGGCAGCTTGTAGGCGCGTGGTTCGAGCACCGGGCCGTTGTCGGCCAGGGGGCTTACCCACATGTACAGGATGCCGGGCGTCTTGGCGTTGGGTTCCTGCACCACGGCACTCATCATGACAAACCGCGGTGGCAGCGCGTCGGTGCTGGGGATGCCCCAAATCGAATGCACCGCGTCGTGACCGTAAAAATACATCACCGTGACACCTGCCACCAGCACGCCTTTGAGCCAGCCCGGCCAGCGCGACCACAACAGCGCCAGCAAGGTGACAAACAACAGGGCGCTGAAGCCCAGAATGATGGACAAACTCATTTCGCACTCACTTTGTGTTGTTCCCGACCAGCCGCTTGGCCAGTGTGTTGATGTCCGTGATGGCACCGTCGCCTTGGACGGTAAAACGCGCCAGCGTGGCCTCCTCGCCGCGCCCCGCCAAAACGTGTTTGCCGTAAAAGACGACCTCCGCGCGCGGGTTGACCTTGACCACCGACACGTTGACCTCGACCGGCTGACCGGCCCGCGGGTTGGTGGAGTCAACTTCTTTGGATTCGAAATAATGCGCGTTGATGACGTATTCGCCCGGCGCGATGCCGCGGATCGTCACGACTTCCTGGTTCAACGGGTTGACGATCTTGCGGCCATTGACCACGATGGTGTCGTTTGACAAACCGCGGTCGTCGCGGTCCAGGTGCATGAGGCCCGCTTCGCGTTCACGGTAAAACACCGTGTTGCCCTGCGGGTTTTGCACCCACAGATCAATGTCATTCGGGTCCAGGTCCGGCCAGGACAACGTGATGATGTATTCCGCCTTGGCCGGGATGTCACCGGCTTTGGTGGTCTTCGGATTCATCGCCAGCAAGGCGATGATGAAACAAAACACAAAGGCGATCAACATGTTGAACAACATGTCGTAAAACGGGTCGACCTCGGGCTCGCGATTGTGGCGGCTGCGGCGCATTTAGGCGGCGGGTTCCTGGCGGGCGATCGCGCGGTTCAGGCCGTAACGCTGGGCGTCGGCAACAATGCGGTCGGCAAACCGGTCCAGCCGGGTGAGCTGCAAGCCCAGAAGGATGTTGCCGACCAGCCCGACCATCGTTGTCAACAGCGCCACGCCAAGGCCGGTGGTCAGGCTCTTGAGCAGTTCCTGCGACTGTGACGGGTCAAAATTCTGCATGTTGCCGATCTGCAAAGCCAGAATCGAGAAACCAATCACCTTGCCCAGCAGCCCCAGTTTGAGCTGGATGCCGTTAACCCACCAGGCGGTGTTGTGCGGTCCGTGGGTGTGCTCAAGCAGCAGGTCCAGGGGCGCGTTGGTGTCAGCCGGGTTGCTTTCGAGCGCGCGCCAATAGTCGCCGGCCCAACTGCTTGGCCCCCGGTCCGCGCTGCTGGGGCCAGCGTATTTGGGCGCCGCGCGCAGAATTTTGTGCTGCGTTTGCAACTCGCGCGTGCGTGCGCCGCACCACAGCGTGGCACCGGCGAACAACACAATGATGACCAGCGTAATGCCGGTCGGGTCCGAGCGCAGCAACAAACCCCAAACCCCTTGCGCGCCCAGCAACCAGGCCGAAAAAGCCAGCAAACTGCCCAATGACAACCATTCCAGCCAAAGCGGCTCAACCTGCTGCGCGGCCGGCGCATCACCGGCTTTGGCGCGCAGGCCTGGCAACTGAAAACGCTGCAAATTTTTCAACATGTCGGGGTGGTGGGCGGCTCAAGTGGAGGGCAAAGCATATTACCCGCCCCGTCTCAATTTGAGAAAAAGCCGGTGGCAAGGGCGCTCTTACAGGGTTAAACCTAGGCTGTGGCAAATAGCCACGCTGGATTTCTGGGGTAACTTTCGAAAGACCCTGGGCAGCGGGCGATTTGCAGCGCTTCGCCTCAATGACCCATTACTTCCAACACGCTCCCCATGCCAACTTCGCCTTTATTGAGTCTCCTTTCCGCCTCGCTGTGGGCCGCAACACTGACGCATTCTGGCGCGGCCTTGGCCCAGGACCGGCGCACCTTGGCGCCAGTGGAAGTCATCGGCACCATGCCGCTGCCAGGCATCGGCCAGCCGCTTTATGAAATTGCCGCGCCGGTGCAAAGCGCCACCAGCCGCGAGCTGCGCCAAAGCGGCGCCCTGGACTTGGGTGATTTCATGAACCGCGCCCTGGGCAGCGTGCACGTCAACGACATCCAGGGCAACCCCTACCAGCTGGACGTGAACTACCGCGGCTACACCGCCTCGCCCCTGCTGGGCACACCGCAGGGCCTGTCGGTGTACATGGACGGCGTGCGCATGAACCAGCCTTTTGGTGATGTGGTCAGTTGGGACTTGATCCCCAAAGGTGCGATTGCCACGCTCACCTTGATACCAGGCTCCAACCCGCTCTTTGGCCTGAACACCCTGGGCGGCGCCTTGTCGGTGCAAACCAAAGATGGCCGCAGCCACCACGGCGCCTCGCTTGAGCTGGGCCTGGGCAGTCACCAGCGACGCTCCGTCGAATTCGAAACCGGCGGCTTCAACAGCAACGGCCTCTCGTGGTACGCCAACGCCCACCTGTTTGCCGAGCGCGGCTGGCGCGACCAGTCACCGTCCAACGTGCGCCAGTTGTTTGGCAAACTGGGCTGGCAGGGTGACGACACCGACGTGAAATTGACTCTCGCCCATGCCGACAACCAGCTCAGCGGCAACGGCCTGCAGGAGCTGTCGATGCTGGCGCGGGACTACGCCAGCGTCTACACCTTGCCGGATGAAACCCGCAACACCTCGAGTTTCCTGAACCTGGCGGCAAGCCATTCCGTCAACCAGAAACTGCTGCTCTCGGGCAACCTGTATGTGCGCCGCATCCAGACCCAAACCCTCAATGGCGACATCAACCAGGACGCACTGACGGGGTCGATTTACCAGCCTGATGCGAATGACCAGGCGGCGCTGGGCGCCGCCGGTTTTGCCGGTTTTCCAGGGGCTGGCGCGGATGTCACCAACACGCCCTTTCCGTTCTGGAAATGCCAGGCCCAGGTGTTGCTCAACGACGAACCCGCCCTGGCCTGCACCGGCACCGTGAACCGCAGCCACAGCACCCAAACCAACTACGGCCTCTCTGGCCAGGCGACGTGGCTGGGGGAGCTCGCCGGCCAACGCCATCAGCTGGTGCTGGGCGCCGCTTATGACGCCAGCCAGGTGCGTTTTTCGCAAACCAGCGAGTTGGGCTTCCTCAACGCCGATCGCAGCGTCACCGGTACCGGCGCTTTCGCCGACGGCGCAAGCGGCGGCACTCTCAATGGCGCGCCGCTGGACAACCGGGTCGACCTGGCCGGTGACATCCGCACCTGGAGCCTGTTTGCCAGCGACACCTGGTCCATCAGCCAAGACCTACACCTGAGCCTGGCCGGCCGCTTCAACCGCACCGAAGTGCGCAACGTCGACCAGATCCGCGCTGCCAACGACCCCGCCACGCTCAGCGGCAACCACGACTTTGAACGCTTCAACCCGGCACTGGGCTTGACCTGGAGTCCGGGCAAAAACCTCAACACCTACCTTGGCCTGAGTGAAAGCAGCCGCGCACCGACCGCCATCGAACTGGGCTGCGCCAACCCGCGGCAACCCTGCCGCCTGCCCAACTCGATGGCCGGCGATCCGCCCTTGAACCAGGTCGTGACACGCACCGTCGAGGCCGGTCTGCGTGGCAGTTTTGGCGACGCATGGGGCAACCCCTGGAAGTGGAACGCCGGTGTCTTTCGCGCTGAAAACAGCGACGACATTTTGTTTGTCGCCGACAACCGCGCCGGCTTCGGTTATTTCAAGAACTTCGGCCAGACCCGCCGCCAAGGCGTGGAGCTCGGCGCCAGCGGCAAGCTGGGCGCGGTCACGCTGGGCGCGCATTACACCTGGCTGGAGGCAACCTACCAGAGCCCGCAAACCGTCAATGGCAGCGGCAACAGCAGCAACGACCAGGCACTTGCCGGCAACCCCGGCGTGGACAGTGTCATCAACATCCAGCCCGGCGACCACATCCCGCTGATTCCGCAACACCTGCTGAAATTCTCGGCGCATTACGCCGCATCGAGCCGTTTTGCGCTCAACGCTAACCTGGTCGCAATCTCGGGCGCGCTGGCACGCGGCAATGAAAACGCCCAGCACTCGCCAGACGGCAACCTCTACCAGGGGCCGGGCGGGATCGCCGGTTATGCGGTGCTGAATTTGGGGGCCGACTGGCGCCCCACCGCCAAACTGCAACTGGGCCTGCAAATCAACAACCTGATGGACCTGCGTTACAACACCGCCGCGCAACTTGGCGCGAATGGCTTCAACGGCGCCGGCGCGGTCAACGCCGACCCCTTTGGCAACGGCAGCCTGCCGCAATCGACCTTCTTCGCGCCGGGCGCACCGCGCTCCTTTTCGGTATCGCTCAAATACGTATTTGACTGAGGCCCGTGGTTGACAGAGGCGCTGTCGCTGACCGAGCGATTTGAACGCGGGGCGCAAGTTGCTATAATATATATAGCAAACTATCTATATTCTTTGACGGCCTATTGCCGATTTTTATACAAGCTTTTGAACATTGGCGCTGGGGCCTACTTTTTCAAGCCCTGGATCGGCTTGACGTCGCCACAATCCGCCCCGAGCCACCGGCCGGTACCTTCCAACTCCATTTTTTCAGCGCGTCCGCGCATCTGCGTGCTGACAGTCATCTTCATCAAATACGCCTCGGGCCCGTTGAAATTAATTAGCCCCTCACCACTTGAAGGCGGCTTGGCGCAGGTGAAGCTGATTTTTTGCGTGTTGCCGCTACGCGGCGCGGCACTTGCGGTGCAACCACTCTGAGACTGCGGCACCTCATTGCGCTCGATCATCTCCTTGGTCATGCAGGTTTTGACGCTCATGCCGCTCATACCATTCATTCCGGCGTCACCCACGGTCACGCCCTGCTTGGCCATCATGTCCTGTAGCATTTTCTTCTGCTCGGGCGGCAGGCTGGCCAACTGCTGTTGCATCTGCGCCATCTTGTCGGTGATGCCGTCCGAGCCGGACATCGACTTGTGCGTGGTTTCCCAAAGCCCGGGTTTCATGGCCTGGGCGTGGCTTGCGCTGACACTGATGCAGGCAGCGCCGAGCAGGGTTGCAGCCTTCAAGAACGGGGGGTATTTCATCCTCACTCCAAGTGATAAGCAAGTTTTTAAGTGCTCCTTGATTGTCACCAAAGGCGGCTCGTTTGTGAAGCGCTGCAGGCCCGGGTGGCGCAGCGCCAATTGCGGCTTCTGGCGGGATGTGAGAGGATGCCATTGCCGGCCTGAAAACTCATCACGACGACATCACTGCATGCCCATGAACATCGAGACCTCCTCCAGCAGCTGCGGCGCCCTGATTCACGGCATTGACCTGTCGCAAACCCTGAGCGCGGCGCAGGTGCAGGCGATTCGCAGCGCCTGGCTTTCGCACCAGGTGCTCGCCTTTCCCGGCCAGAACCTGGCAATTGAAGACATTGAACGTTTCGCCTTCGCCATCGGCCCGCGCGGCGAGGACCCGTACATTGCCGCCCTGCCCGGCCACCCGCATGTGGTGGAGGTGAAACGCGAGGCCGACGAAAAAACCAAACTGTTTGCCGAGACCTGGCACTCCGACTGGAGTTTTCTGCCAACGCCACCAGCCGGCACGGTGTTGTACGGCGAAGTGATTCCGTCCGTTGGTGGCGACACCCTGTTTGCCGACCAATATGCCGCCTTTGAGGCCTTGCCGGCCGCGCTCAAGGCGCTACTCGCCGGCAAGTTGGGCGTGCACTCGGCACGCGGCGGTTACGCGCGCGACGGCTTGTATGGCGAGCGCGACAAAGGCCGCTCGATGGCGATCCGTTTTGGCGACAGCGCGCTCAAAACGCGATCCCACCCCATTGTCAAA
The DNA here is from genome assembly GCA_031410295.1 of Rhodoferax sp. Taxonomy (GTDB): domain Bacteria; phylum Pseudomonadota; class Gammaproteobacteria; order Burkholderiales; family Burkholderiaceae_C; genus JANYCG01. The sequence goes on along the minus strand of JANNYX010000446.1, from coordinate 7,422 downwards.
ACCCATCCCGAAACCGGTCGCCAGGCATTGTTTGTCAACCCCGGCTACACCATTGGCATCGAGGGTCTGGCACCGGACGAGGCGCTGGATGTGTTGCGCCAGCTTTTCCAACACCAAACCGAGCCGCGCTTCATTTACCGCCACCGCTGGCAGCAGGGCATGTTGACGTTGTGGGACAACCGCTCTTTGCTGCATGCCGCCACCGGTGGTTATGAAGGCCAGCGGCGTTTGTTGTATCGTGTGACGGTTGCCGAACGCCCCAGCGAAGAACACAATTGAACCCAGGTTGTTAACCAGAAATACCCCCCGAGGAGCCTCCCATGAGTGACGCAGCAGATTTTGGTTTTGGCAAATTTGTACCAGGTTTTGATTTTTTGCAAAACCTCGCCAAAGGCGCCAGCAGCAGCATGCCGCAGATGCCCAACCTGACCAATTGGGTCTCGCCCTCGCTCAATCTGGAGGAGTTGGAAAAACGCATCAGCGAGTTGAAGGCGGTGCATTTCTGGCTCGACCAGAACTCCAAGGCGCTGGGCGCCACCATCCAGGCGCTGGAGGTGCAAAAGATGACGCTGGCAACACTCAAGGGTATGAACTTCAACCTGGGCGACGTCGCCAATGCGCTCAAACTCAAGGCCGCCGATTCGGTCGCGGCGAGTGTGCAAAAGGTCAGCGATCGCGTCTCGGAGCGCGCCGCCAATACTGCCAAAACCATCTCTGATGCCGCCTCCAGCGTCACCAGCAGTGCCAGAGAAGCGGTGTCCGGCCAAAGTGGCAAAGCCACCAAAACCACGCCCGGCATCGCCGGTTTGGTCGACCCGTTGCAACTGTGGGGCTCGTTGACGCAACAGTTCCAGCAGATCGCCGCCGGCGTCATGAAAGACGCCAGCAAAAACACCGCCATGGACATGACCAAAAACATCGCCACGGGCTTCGCCAAAGAGGCCATCAAAGTGACGAAAAAAGCCGTGGCATCGAAATCGTCCGGCACCGCCAAAAAAACCGCCAGACGGCGCGCGAGTTAGAAGACAAAAATCCGCACTTCCAGAAATTCAATTTCAGGAGTGCAGTGCAAGGCCTGAACCAATAATTCAACCGCAGACATCCACTTGTATAGTGAGGATTTGCAACGCAGCAACGCCCCCGAAAACGCAGTTTCTCCAAAATTGGATTGATGGAGGTGCCGGAAAATGAAACTCTTTCCCTACGCACATGCCACCCACCCGGACTGGCACCTGGCCGCGGGGCTCGTGCTGGCGCAGTTGCGCGCACAGATGGCCACCCGCGCTTACGCCAGTGCGCCGACCCTGGCGCTGCTCTACATCACCGACCACTATGCCCCGTTCGCGCAAGACATTCTGGCGCACCTGAGCCACGAGTTGCCTGAAGTCACCGACTGGTCGGGCACCGTGGGGGTCGGCATCGCCTCCAACAACGTCGAATATTTCGACGAACCGGCGCTGGCTGTCATGTTGTGTGATGTGCCGTCGGACCAGTACCGCGTGTTCTCGGGTGTGGCGCCCCTTGGCCTGGGGTTCGAGCCCTACAGCGCCTTGATCCACGCCGACGGCAACACGCCCGATTTGCCCGAGTTGATTGGCGAAATGGCGGGGCGCACCAGGTCGGGGTATTTGTTTGGTGGGCTCGCCTCCAGCCGCACCCAGTCGGTGCAATTTGCGGTCGGCGGCAATGGCAACATTCAAGGGCACGGCGGCGCCAGTGGTGTCTTCAGCGGCGGCTTGAGCGGGGTGGCGTTCGGCGAACGTGTGGCCCTGATCTCGCGCGTCACGCAAGGTTGCCAGCCGGTCTCCAAAACCCGCGCCGTGACGGCCTGCGACAACAACCTGGCCACCGAGCTTGACGGCCAGCCGGCGCTGGACGTGATGTTGCAAGACCTGGGGGTGACGATGGCGCGCCCGCAGGAAGCGCTGGACGTGGTGCGGCAAACCCTCGTCGGGCTGGTGGACGAAACCGACGCGCACGGTGGCCAGGGCGTCGGTCTGGTGGGCGATTTTGGCAGTGACGTGACGGTGCGCCACATCATCGGCCTGGATCCGGCGCGCCGTGGCGTGGCGGTGGCCGCACCCTTGCAAAACGGCATGCAACTGGCGTTTTGCCAGCGCAACGTGAAGGCCGCCCGGGCCGACCTGGTGCGCATTTGCGCCGAAATCCGCGAGGAGCTTGATACCGCCGAGTTGCCGCTGACGCCGGCCTTTGCGGCGCTTGAGATGGACGCGGCGACGGCGCCCATGCCGCGCCAGATTTCCGGCGCCATTTACGTCAGTTGTTCGGGTCGCGGCGGCCCCCATTTCGGCGACCACAGCGCCGAGCTGCAAATCGTGCGCAGGGCCCTGGGCGACGTGCCCCTGGTCGGTTTTTTTGCCGGTGGCGAAATCGCCCGCCACCATCTGTATGGGTATACCGGCGTATTGACGGTGTTTGTCAACCAGCCGGGTTGAACCCGGGGCCACCGGTGAATGCATTAAGCCGCTGAATCTTGCCTCGCCTTTGAAAGGACTTTGCCATGTTGTCCCCGGAAGAACTTGAACGCCTGATGCCCGCAGAAACCACGCGGTTTCGCTCGCCGATTCCGACCCAGTCGGTCTCCAGCGACGAATTCATGCCCGCGCTGCAAAGCCCGAAACAAAAGGAATTTGAAGCCCGCGTGAAAGAACTTGGCGCTTCAATCTCCAAAAAACTCGGCATCCCACGGCGGCGCTTTTTCCAGGGCGCAGCCGGCATGGCGGCGGCGTTTGTGGCCATGAACGACACCTTCGGTCCGATGTATTTGGTCAGCCGCGCCGAGGCGCAGACGCCCGAGCTGGCCAACGAGCGCGCCAATGCGCTCAAAGGCCAGTTCATCATGGACATGCACACCCATTTTTTGCGCGACGACACGCGGCTGACGAACTTCGTGCGGGCGCGTGAAGCGGTCGGGCGCGCCGGCTGGAACCCGGCGCTGGCGGGCAAACCGCAAACGCTCGACGATTTGAAATTTGCCAACTATTTCAAGGAGATTTACCTTGACAGCGACACCAAGATCGCCCTGATCTCCGGCTCCGGTTCCGAAGAGCCGCGCGACTGGTTTCTGACCAATGAAATGAAGGCCGACGCGCGCCGTGATGTGAACCACAAGGCCGGCGCCAAACGCATGTTCTCCCACGCCATCTTCATGCCCGGCATGCCCGGCTGGCTGGACAAGGTCGACCGTGACCTTGAGGTGTTGAAACCCGATTCCTTCAAGGGTTACACGGTCGGTGACAATACCAACAAGAACCTGGCGCGCCACCCCTGGAAGCTGGACGACGAGAAACTGCTCTACCCGTTCTACGAAAAACTGGCCAAAGCTGCCACCGGCCCCAACGGCACGCCCAGCCTGGCCAATGTGTGTGTGCACAAGGGCCTGTTTCCGCCCTCCACCACGGCCCAGTTCCCGAACCTGCTCACCTACGCGGACGTAAGGGACGTCGGCAAAGCCGCCAAAGACTGGCCGCAGCTCAACTTCAACATCTACCACTCGGCCTTCCGGTTCACCGGCGCGCAGGAGGTGGGATGGGAGCAGTTCGAGAAAACCGGGCGCATCGACTGGGTCACGGACCTGGCGGAAATTCCCGAAAAATTTGGCGTCAAAAACGTCTACGGCGACCTCGGCCAGATCTTCGCGCAAAGCACCGTCTCGGAGCCGCGCCTGTGCGCTGCCATGATGGGGCAACTCATCAAGGGTCTGGGCAGCGACCACGTGGTGTGGGGCAGTGACGCCGTCTGGACCGGCGCGCCGCAATGGCAGATCGAAGCGCTGCGCCGCCTCGAGATACCCGAAGAAATGCAGAAGAAATATGGCTTTGCGCCGCTGGGCGCAGCGGATGGCGTTGTGAAGAACGCCGTCTTTGGCGACAACTCGGCCAGGCTCTACCAGGTCACGCGGCGACAGCGGGCGTCGCTCGCAGGCGACAAAGTGGCGCTGGCCCGTGCCGAATACGATCTTCACGGTGAGGGGCGCACGAATTTGCGGTATGGTTACGTGCGGACACAAATCGGCTGAAAATGAATCTCTGAGGCAGCCAACCGGGAGTCCGCGTCAACCTGAACGTGAAAGCCCAGTCCCATGCCACTTGCCGAGGCGTTTTCATCCCGCTACAAAGAAGCCCGCGCCAAGTTTCTTCAATCAGCCGCGCAGGCGGGCGCGTCAGTGGCTTCCTTCAAACACCCCTTGCAAGGCGCCGATGGCGAAGAATTGGCGCTGGACGCAGCTCGCGTGGGCCCAGCCCAGGCGAAAAAACTGCTGATCGTCAGCAGCGGCTGCCACGGCGTTGAGGGGTATTGCGGCAGCGGCGTGCAGGTGCATGCCTTGCGCGACGCCGCGTTTCGCGAAAATTGTGAAGCCACCGGTGTCGCGGTGTTGCATCTGCACGCGATCAACCCGTTTGGCTTCTCACACACGCGGCGCGTCACGCATGAAAACGTCGACCTGAACCGCAATTTCCAGGACTTCTCGAAACCGCTGCCGCTAAACCCGGCCTACCGCGAACTGCACACCATGCTGTTGCCCAAAGAATGGCCGCCCACTGCGCTGAACATGGCCAGCCTGGCCTGGTACATTGCCACCAAAGGCATGAAAGCGGCGCAGCAGGCCTTGTCGGGCGGGCAGTACGAGGTCGACGATGGCCTGTTCTTCGGCGGCAAGGGGCCGACCTGGAGCAACCGCACCTTGCGCCAGGTACTGCGCGAATACGGCGCCGGTGTGCCGCAGGTGGCCTGGATAGATTTGCACAGTGGCCTGGGCGAAGAAGGTGAAAGTGAGCGCACCTTCGCCATGCGCCGCGATGACACCGCCGGCCAGGCACGCGCCCGCGCCTGGTGGGAAGGCGGCGGCGCCACGCCACTCAAGTCGCTGGACGACGGCAGCTCGGTCTCAGCCGCATTGACGGGGCTGATGTGGCCGGTCATTTACGACGAATGTCCGCACGCCCAGGTCACCAGCATCGCGATGGAATTCGGCACCCAGGACAAATTGAAAGTGCTCAAGGCGCTGCGCGGCGACCATTGGCATTACCAGCACCCGGACGCGCCCGAGGCACTGGTCAAAGACATCAAGAAGACGCTGCGCGACGCTTTTTATGTCGACACGCTGAGCTGGAAAGAGAAGATCGTCACCCAAGCGATGCAGGCAATAAATCAAGGGGTTGAAGGACTTGGAAATAAGTAACCCTGAGGCCGTCAAATAATAACAATAGTTTGATATTAATTTAGTAGCACCAATGTCTATTAAATTATCAATTTTCATCTACAGATTGTAATTAAACGAAATTTATACCCCCCGGGCGCGCTCAGTATTGAAGGTTTGCCGGAATGCGCCAAAACTTCCCGCGTCCAGCGCAACGCGGATCTCGCGCATCAGGTTCAGGTAATAGTGCAGGTTATGGATAGTCGCCAGCATCGGCCCGAGCATCTCGCCACACCGGTCCAGGTGGTGCAAATACGCCCTTGAAAAACCGCCACGGCCACCGTCTTGCCAGGAAACCGGCCCTTGTGAAGGCGACGGCTGGCTAATGAAGCCATCCCCAGTTCGCCCGGCGCAGGCGTAACAGTTGCAGGTCGCATCCAGCGGTTGTTCGTCAAACTTGTGCCGCGCGTTGCGGATTTTCAAATCGCCATACCGCGTGAAGAGCGTGCCGTTGCGCGCATTGCGGGTGGGCATCACACAGTCAAACATATCCACGCCCTGCGCCACGCCTTCGACCAGGTCTTCGGGGGTGCCGACACCCATCAGGTAACGCGGTTTGTGCGCCGGCAGCCGGTGCGGCGTGTGCGCCATGATGCGCAACATCTCGTCTTTGGGCTCGCCGACGCTCACGCCGCCGACGGCGTAGCCGGGGAAATCCATCGCCACCAGCTGCTCCAGCGACTCCTGGCGCAGGTGCTCAAACATGCCGCCTTGCACGATGCCGAAGAGGGCGTTGGGGTTGTCGCGTTGACCCTGAAGCCGCGCAAATTCCGTTTTGCAGCGCGCCGCCCAGCGCAGGCTCAAGGCCATTGACGCACGCGCCTCGGCTTCGGTGGTCAACTGCCCTTTGGTCCTGGTCTCGACCGACAGGTACGGCGTGCATTCGTCAAACTGCATGGCGATGTCGCTGTTGAGCGTGGTCTGGATCTGCATCGAGATTTCAGGCGTCAAAAAAAGTTTGTCGCCGTTCACCGGCGACGAAAACTTCACGCCTTCTTCGCTGATTTTGCGCATCGCGCCGAGTGACCAGACCTGAAACCCGCCTGAATCCGTGAGGATCGGCTGGTGCCATTGTTCGAACCTGTGCAGCCCGCCAAACTGCGCCATCACGTCCAGCCCCGGGCGCATCCACAGGTGAAACGTATTGCCCAGAATGATCTGCGCGCCCATGTCGTCGAGCGAGCGTGGCATGACGCCTTTGACCGTGCCGTAGGTGCCCACCGGCATGAAGATCGGCGTCTCCACCACGCCGTGGTTCAACGTGAGGCGGCCGCGGCGGGCGTGGGAGCCGGGGCTTTCACCCAGCGGCGGATCGGTTTTCAGAAGCTCGAATTTCAACATGGGCGGTATTGTCTGGCATGCCTGCCACTACCCGCCATTACCTGCGCCCAGGGCGTGAAAAAGGGGGCGCGCGGCCCCCTGGGTGTGATCGGCTGATCGCGCCCTTTATTTCATCGCATCCAGCCCGGCCTTGGCAACCACGCCGTCCTGCTCCGAGCTGGCCCCTGAAACACCAATGCCGCCAATGATTTTGCCGTCGACGATGATGGGCAAACCGCCTTCAATCGGCACGGCATACCGCAGCGCCAAAAAGCGCAGATTGGCGCCACCCTGCGCCAGACCGTCCTGCAAGACCTTGGTCGAGCGGCGCAACATCGCCGCCGACACCGCCTTGTCCTGCGCGATCAGGGTGCTGGCGGTCTGGGTGTTGTCCATGCGCTCAAAAACCACCAGCTGGCCGGCGGTGTCGACGACGGCGATCGCCATCGGCAGGTTTTGCTGGCGCGCATCGGCGACGGCGCCGGCAATCATCTTTTTCGCCTGTTCATAGTTGACGTTGGCGCCGTATTGCGGCACCTGGGCCTCGGCCACGCTGGCCAGGCCGCAGAGGCCGGCCAAGGCTGCGGCAGCGATAAAAGAGGTGATGAAACGAGTACCCATGAAAGTCTCCGGGTGGTTTGATGGAAATGGGTGACAACGGCAGCGGACACTGTACTGTGGAAAACCGCCAACCCTGCCCCTTGGATTACCCGAGGGCTCCTCTCTTCAATACCCGAAGGGCGTTTTCATTCTTGCCCGCAGGGTGTCGCTCTGGCCTCAATGTTTACGCCACAGCAGCATGGCGTCGCCGTAGCTGAAAAAGCGGTAATGTTGCGCGATGGCATGCGCGTAAAGGGCGCGGATCGGCTCGTACCCGGCGA
>JANNYX010000445.1:0-5866 GCA_031410295.1 Rhodoferax sp. | reverse complement strand
TCGTCAACGTCAACGCGATTGACAGTGTCTTGCGGGATTTGGGAGGCCGGACCCAAATCCGATTGAAAGCCCGCAAGGAAATGCTACCGGTGAGCGACCAGTTTTTGCACCTTTTCAAACAGATGTGAAAACTGTTTTTTGTTTTTTTGCAATCACTCAATGACTTTTACCAAGGTGAATAACATGGAATCCACAGAGAATGGTTTGAACAAACCAGGCGGCAACGCCTGCGAACATGCCGCAATCAGCTCGCGCCGCGATTTGCTGGGCCTGCTCGGCCTGATGGGCCTGGTCGGAACCGCAGAAGTCGTGGCGCAGGATGCGGCCAAAGTCAATCCCCGATCCTATCGGGTGGTACTTGAGAACGAGTCGGTTCGGGTGCTTGAATACCGCTCGCAGCCCGGGCTCGGAGTCTGCGGACAGGGCAAGCATTCGCATCCGGCGCATCTGACCATTGGCATGTCTGACGGCAAGGTCAAGGTGACCACTGAGGAGGACAAACTCATCACCGCAGAGCAGAAGTCGGGCATGGTCTTTTGGGCACCCGCCGAAACCCATACGGTCGAGAACATTTCAGGCCGCCCGATGCGCGCCTACATGGTCGAGATCAAGGACAAGGACTGGAAGGAATCGACGGGTTGATGTTTTGGTTGCCTGGACAACGTGTCAGTCCGCCACCGCCGCGTAGACCATGTCGCGAAACAGGTGCCGGTAATACTCGCGCTGGTTCGGCGCCTGGATCATCAGCGTGGCAAACAAATTCAGCGCCGGGTCGATGAAAAATGTTGTGCCGGCCAGGCCGCCCCAGTAAACCATGCCGACAGAACCAGGCACGGGCGCCACACCCGCCGCCTTGCGCACGGCAAAGCCCAAACCAAAACCGTAACCCGGCATCAGCAAACCTGAGGAACCGCCTGCGTTGACAGGAATATCGCCCAGGTGGTCACTGGTCATGTAATCCACCGTGCGCGGCCCCAGCAGGCGCACACCGTCAAGTTCACCGCGGTTCAGCATGAATTGCATGAAACGGGCGTAATCCATCGCGGTTGAGGCCAGGCCGCCGCCGCCGGACTCAAACGCCGCCGCCTGTTTGATGTCAAACACCTTCATTTGCAAGGCGCCATCCGGGTCCTTGGCGAATGGTTCGGCCAGCTTGGCATGGCGCTCAGGCGGCACACTGAATCCGGTGTGGTGCATGCCCAGCGGCGTGAAGATTTTCTCCTTGAAAAACTCACCCAGGCTCTGGCCGCTGGCCACCTCGACGACGCGGCCCAGCACATCAGTGGCGCGACTGTATTCCCACACCGAGCCGGGGTCGTTGATCAGCGGCATCGCGGCAAGCGTGGGCATGTAGTCGGCATTGTTGCGGTCACGCGACCCCAAGCGTGCCTGCGCATACTGGCGCTGCACCGGGCCGGCGCCCAAAAATTCGTAAGTGAGGCCCGCGGTATGGCGCAACAGGTCATGCACGGTGGCGGGGCGGCTGGCGGCGCGCAAGGCGTCGCTGCCATTGACGGTTGTGGCCACCTGCTGCCCTGCAAATTCCGGTATGAACCGGCTCACCGGGTCGGTCAGCAGCAACTTGCCCGCTTCGTACAACATCATGGTGGCCACCGAGGTGATCGGTTTGGTCATCGAATAGATGCGAAACACCGAATCGGAGGTCATGGGTGTTTTTGTGGCCGGGTCTTGCCAGCCGAAGCTGTCGAACAGCGCAATCTTGCCGTGCCGGGCGATGAGCGCCACGGCGCCGGGCAAACGCTGGCGGTTGATCTCGTCTTGCAAGACGTCCTTGAGGCGCTGCAGGCGGTCCGGCAACAAGCCCAATTCAGAGGGCGCGGCAGTCTGGAGGGCAGATGAGGTGTTGTTCATGTCTTGATGCAGGTGATCTACCGCCGGGTCATTCCCCATACCGCGCGCGTGCCAACGCGGCACCCGCCGCCAGGGCGCGCAATTTGCCTTCGGCAACTGCGCGGCTCATCGGCGCCAGGCCACAGTTGGTGCACGGGAAGATGCGGTTTTTCGGCACGAACTGCATGGCCCGGCCAATTGTGTCAGCTACCTGCTCAGCGGTTTCAATTTCGTCGCTGGCGACGTCAATCACCCCGACCATCACGTCTTTGCCGTCCAGCAGTTTCATCAACTCCATCGGCACATGCGAGTGAAAACACTCCAGGCTCACCTGCTGGATCGAGCTTTTGGCCAAGGCGGGGAACACCATTTCATATTGCCGCCACTCCTCACCCAATTTCTCTTTCCAGTCGTTGTTGGCCTTGATGCCGTAGCCATAACAAATGTGCACTGCCGTTGTGCAGGTCAAGCCCTGCGCGGCGCGCTCCAGCGCTTTGACGCCCCAATCAGCAGCGTCTTTCATGTAAACATTGAAGGCCGGTTCGTCAAACTGGATGATGTCCACCCCATCGGCTTGCAGCGCCAGAGCCTCCTGGTTCAACAGTTCGGCGAAGGCGAAAGCCATCTTCACCTTGTCGCCATAAAACCGGTCCGCCACGGTGTCGACGATGGTCATCGGGCCAGGCAGGGTGAACTTGAGTTTCTTCTTCGTGTGGGCGCGCGCCAGTTGCGCTTCAAACGCATGCACGCGGCCTTTGAGCTTCAACGCCGAGATCACCTGCGGCACCTGCGCGTCGTAGCGGTTGTCGCGGATGCCCATGGTGACTTTGTGCTCAAAGTCAATGCCGTCCACCTGCTCCAGAAAGCCGTGCACAAAGTGCTGGCGCGATTGCTCGCCGTCCCCAATGATGTCAAGGCCGGCGTCTTCCTGCTCTTTGATCCACAACAAGGTGGCATCGGCCTTGGCTTGTTGAAGTTCTTCGCCCTGCTGACGCCATTGGGGCCAGAGTTTTTGTGTTTCCGACAACCAACCCGGTTTGGGCAAGCTGCCCGCAATCGCCGTTTCAAACATTGCTGAATTCCATGTTGCTATATTATTGATATCAAACTATTGAATATATTAGACGGCCTAATGCCGATTTATTTATATACTTTTTGCGTTGGACCCCAATTCGGCCTCCTGCAAGGCCCGCCACATCACTTTGCCGCTGCCGGTCTTGGGCAAGACATCGACAAACTGCACCACCCGTGGCACTTTGTAGACCGCCATTGTTTCACGGCACCAGGCGATGATGTCCTCGCTGGTGGTGTTTTTGTGGGAAGGCCGCAGTACCACCACGGCCTTGACGGACTCGCCGCGGTAGCTGTCTTGGGTGGAGATAATGCAGGCCTCCTGGATCGCCGGGTGTTTGAACATCAGCGCTTCGACTTCGGCCGGCCAGACCTTGAAACCCGAGGCGTTGATCATGCGTTTCAACCGGTCGGTGATGAAGAAATAACCGTCCTCGTCGACCCGGCCCAAGTCGCCCGAGCGAAAGAATTTTTTGCCTTCAAAGGTGATGAAAGCCTGGGCCGTCGCCTCGGGGTTGTTCCAGTACCCCTGGAAAACCTGCGGGCCGTGAATGATGATTTCACCTTGCTCGCCCTGCGGCACTTCCTTGAGGGTTTCAGGATCGACAACACGTGAATCGGTGCCGAAAATCGGGATCCCCAGGCACTGCTGCTTGGGGTTGTCGGGCGGATTGTTGTGCGACGGCGCGGCCGTCTCGGTGAGGCCATAACCTTCAACATACCGCAGGCCGTATTGTTCAAACAGGCGCTGCGCCACGGCTTGCGGCATGGCCGCGCCGCCGCCGCCAATGCCGCTCAAACTGCTCAAATCAAAACTGGCAAAGTTGGGGCTGGCCAGCAGGTCGATCACCATGGTGGGGATATTGGTCCAGCCGGTGATCTTCCAGCGTGAAATGATGCGCCCGGCCAGTTCGCGCTCCCAGCGCGGCATGATCACCATGGTCACGCCCATGCGGATGCAGCCGTGCATCAAGGGCACGATGCCGGTAATGTGAAACATCGGCGCCACCATCAGCACCACCCCTTCGGGCGAGCCGCTGGCCCACAGGCCTGAGGCAATGGCGTTGTGCATGATGCTGCTGTGCGGGTGCATGCAGCCTTTGGGCAGACCGGTGGTGCCACTGGTGTAGGGCAGGAGCGCCAGGTCGTTCGGGCCGACCGTCAAAGGCGGTGCCGGCGTGGCTGCGCCCAGCGCTGTTTCCCAGTCGTGAATCCGCCCGGTTGGCCACCGCGGCGCCGCATGGCGGGTCAGCAGCCAGTCGCGCCAGGCTTCGGGCGGGGCGTCGTCGCCCGTCACGCTGGCGTCAAAAGCATCGGTGAAGTGGGTGGTGATAAGGTGTTGAAGGCCTTGCCCGGGGAGCAGCGCGGCGCTGGCCGTGACCAACTCTGCCGCCAAATCTGCGGTAGTGAACGCCACTTTGGCTTGTGGGTCGGTGATGTAGTGTTTCAGCTCTTCGGCGCGGTTCATCGGGTTGACCGGCACCACCACCGCATTGGCCCGCAGAATCGCAAAATGCGCCATCACCAGTTGCGGGCAGTTTTGCATCGACAGCAGCACCCGGTCGCCCTTCTTGACACCCAAATCCCGCAAGAAAGCCGCCAGCCGTTCAGCCTTTTGAAACAGCGTCTGGTAGGTGACGACGCTGCCAAAAAACACCAATGCCGCTTTATGGGGGTAGCGCCGGGCGTTGGTTTCCAGGTTGTCCCATAGGGAAACCTCTGGAATGGTGAGTGAATGGGGCAGCCGTTTGGGCCAGAATTTGTAGTGGTTTTGCATGGGTACCCGGAAAATTGACCACAGTGTGTTGACGCCATGGAAGAGGGTCAATCAGGGTTTTCCTCTTGCCGCACCCAGCGGCTCCGTGCAAACCCGGTGCCTGGCATGGTTTCTGCAAAGTTATCATGCGCGTTTAATCCTGCACCAATCCGGACTCGATTTTCCCTGATTCACATTTTTGGAGATTTCAATGACGCTTAAACACATCAAACTGGCCACAGCGGTGCTTGCCACCTTGGGCGCTGCATTGGCACTGCCCGCCCACGCCGGTAAAACTCTGGACGCCATCAAGGCGCGTGGCCAGGTGGTTTGTGGCGTCAACACCGGCCTGGCCGGTTTTGCTTCGGCCGACTCGTCGGGCAAGTGGTCCGGTCTGGATGTGGACGTCTGCAAGGCATTGGCTGCCGCTGTTTTGAGTGACACCGATAAAGTCAAATACGTGCCATTGAACGCGCAACAACGTTTTACCGCGCTTCAATCCGGCGAGGTGGACGTGCTGGCGCGCAACACCACCTTCACACTGACGCGTGACGCATCCTTGGGCCTCACCGCCACGGTGGTGAACTATTACGATGGCCAGGGTTTCATGGTGCCGGTTAAAACCAAAATGAAGAGCGCCAAACAGCTCAAGGGCCAGACCGTGTGTGTGCAGTCCGGCACCACCACCGAAAAGAACCTGACTGATTATTCCAAGGCCAACAACCTGAACATCAAACCGGTCGTGTTCGAGAAACTCGAAGCCGCCGAGAACGCCTATTTCACCGGCCGCTGCATCGCCTACACCACCGACGCCTCGGGCCTCTCGTCGACCCGCAGCAAGGTCGCCAAGGACCCTAAAGAACACCAGATCCTGCCGGACCTGATCTCCAAAGAGCCGCTGGGTCCGATGGTGCGCCGCGGTGACGACGAATGGTTCTCCATCGTCAAGTGGGTGATCTACGGCACCATGGAAGCCGAAGAATACGGCGTGACGCAAGCCAATGTTGACAACATGAAAGCCACCAGCGCCGACCCGGTGGTGCAGCGCCTCTTGGGCGGCGGCAACGAAGACACCGGCAAACTGCTGGGCCTGGACAAGGACTGGATGGCCCGCGTGGTCAAGGCGGTTGGCAACTACGGCGAGAGTTTCGAGCGCAATGTGGGCCCCAATACGCCCCTGAACCTGCC
>JANNYX010000444.1:0-2181 GCA_031410295.1 Rhodoferax sp. | reverse complement strand
CTGCCATCGCCAGTCGTGCCTTCCGGGAAGACCGCCAGCACGTCGCCGGCGCGCAGGCTGTCTGCCATATGGTGCACCACCCGCATGGCGTCGCGGCGCGACTCGCGTTCGATAAACAAGGTGCCGGCGCGCGCCGACATCAAACCAATCACCGGCCAGTGTTTCAAATCGGCCTTGGCGATGAAACGGCAATACTGCACTGCGTGCAAGGCGCTGATATCCAGCCAGGAGATGTGGTTGGCCACAATCATCAGGGGCCCGGCGGCCTGCGGCTGGCCATGAACCTGCAGCGCGACGCCGAGCCGCTCCAACAAGGTGGCAGACCACCGGTGCACGCAGTCTTGCCGTTGTGCCGGCGAGAGCGCCGGAAAACGAAACAGGATCGTCGCCAGGCCCGCGCACACATGAAGGGCGGTGCGCAGCAGCCGCCATGAACCCCTGGCGCGGTTCATGCAAAAACTTCAGGCCGCCGAACCTGCGCCGCTCCAGGCATTTCAGAGGGCCTCATAAACGACGCGCCCGCCCACCAGTGTGAAGCGCACGCGCCCCGGCAATTCGTAGCCTGAAAAGGGTGTGTGTTTGCCCTGGCTTTTGAGCGCGGCGGGCACCACCTGCCAATGCGATTTGGGATCAAAAATGCAGACATCGGCGATGGCGCCGACGCGAAGTTGGCCCAGACCCGCAGGCAGATCGTTTCCCAAAATCGCCGCCGGTCCGCTGGTCAGCCGGGCCAGGGCCGTTGGCATCGCAATGCCCGCCTCGCTGCTCCATTTGAGCGCCAGGCTGAGCAATAACTCCAGGCCCGTTGCGCCCGGTTCACTTTCAGCGAACGGCAGGTCTTTGGCGTCTTCGTCCACCGGCGTGTGGTCCGAGACCAGGGCGTCGATGGCGCCGTCGGCAAGGCCGGCGCGAAGGGCGTCGCGGTCGCGCTGCTGGCGCAGCGGCGGGTTCAGGCGCATGCGGCTGTAGAAATAACCGACGTCGGTGTCGGTCAGGTGCAGCGAGTTGATGCTCACGTCGCAGCTGACTTTGAGGCCGTCCTGTTTGGCCTGGCGCACCAGGGCCACACCGGCGGCGCTGCTGATGCGGCACACGTGCACGCGGGCGCCGGTGGCGCGCACCAGCTCGAAAATGGTGTGCAGCGCAATCGTTTCCGCCGCCACCGGAATGCCCGCCAGTCCCATGCGGGTGGCCAGCGGTCCGCTGGCCGCCACACCCTTGCCCAAATGAATTTCCTGCGGGCGCAGCCAGACGGCGAAACCAAAGGTGTTGGCGTATTGAAAGGCGCGCTGCAGGACCAGTGTGTTCTCCAGCGGCGCCTCGGCCTGGCTGAAAGCGACACAACCGGCCGTCTTCAAAGCCAGCATCTCGGTGAGCACTTCGCCTTGCAGCCCGCGCGTCAACGCGCCCAGCGGGTAAAGCCGCGCCGCACCTTGCGTTTGCGCCCGAAACCGCAACATCTCGACCAGGCCCGGCTCGTCCAGCACCGGGTCGGTGTCGGGCGGGCAGACGACGCTGGTCACGCCACCGGCCACGGCGGCGGCCAATTCACTGCGCAACATGCCGGCGTGTTCGTAGCCGGGCTCGCGCAAACGCACCGCGAGGTCGACCAAACCCGGCATCACGACGCAGCCGGCAGCGTCGATGGTGCGCTCCGGCAAAAAATCAGTTGCTATGCTATTAATAGCTAACAACGTACCATTTTCGACGGCAATATCGGCCTTTTGATCCAAACCGCTGGCCGGGTCAACCACCCAGCCGCCTTTGATGAGTATTTTGTTCGGGGTCATAGGTTCAAGCTTCATTGCCGGCCACGATGCTCATCACCGCCATGCGCACGGCGATGCCGTAGGTGACCTGCGGCAGGATCACGCTTTGCAAGCCGTCGACGACGGCCGAGTCAATCTCTACGCCGCGGTTGATCGGCCCCGGATGCATCACGATGCAGTCGGGCTTGGCCCGTGTCAGCCGCTCTGGCGTAAGGCCGTAACTCCTGAAAAACTCGTGGCTGGAGGGCAGGAGCGCGCCGCTCATGCGTTCGTTTTGCAGGCGCAGCATGATCACCACGTCACAGTCCTTGATGCCTTCCTCGAGCGAGTGGCAAACGCGCACGCCCATCTGCGCCATGTCGGCGGGCACCAGTGTTTGCGGCCCGACCACACGTACCTCGGCGCAACCCAG
>JANNYX010000443.1:0-9966 GCA_031410295.1 Rhodoferax sp. | reverse complement strand
CGCAGCTACCCGATGCCGCGCGAAAGACTGTGGGCAAAAGCGCCAATGGTTCACGCCTTGCAGGGCGTCAGCCTCACCGTGCACCGCGGGCGCAGCCTGGGCGTGGTGGGCGAATCCGGCTCGGGCAAATCTACTTTGGCGCGGCTGGTGATGTCGCTTGAAAAGCCGACCAGCGGCAGCGTGCATTTGCTCGGCCAACACATGAGCACGCTGGATGCGGCCCAATTGCGCGCGGCGCGGCGAGATTTTCAGATGGTGTTCCAAGACCCGTATGGTTCCCTAGACCCGCGCCAGAAGATTGAAAAAATCGTCGCTGAACCACTCGCTGCGCTGGGAGAATCAAGCGCGGCGCAGATGCGCCAACAAGCCGGCGAGGCGCTCGAATCCGTCGGCCTGCGACGCCCGGACCTTGACAAATACCCGCATGAATTCTCCGGTGGCCAGCGCCAGCGCATCGCCATCGCGCGCGCCCTGATCACGCGGCCCAAACTCATCGTTGCCGATGAGCCGGTGAGCGCCCTGGATGTGAGCGTGCAGGCGCAGGTGCTCAACTTGATGCAGGACTTGCAGCAGCAGTTTGGTGTCACTTATTTGCTGATCAGCCACGACCTGGCCGTGGTCGACCACCTGTGTGATGACATCGCCGTGATCTACCAGGGCCGCATTGTTGAACAAGGCTCGCCTGAAACGCTGTTTCGCAACGCCGCACATCCGTACACGCGCGCGCTCTTGGCAGCCGTGCCGCGTCTGGAACCTGCCACGTCGGGCCAGCCGCGCCAACGCCTGACTGCGGTAGCGCCGCGCGAACACCCCGCCAGCGCCTGCCCTTACGCGCCGCGCTGCCCGATGGCGCAGGCGCAATGTGATGCGAGCCGGCCTGAATTGAAAGTGGTGTCAGAAGGCCAGAACGGGGTTCACCGGGTGGCTTGCCACTTTGCCGATGCGCCTGCCAAACTTGCCTGAGAAAGCGATGGGATCGTGATGGGCCAACAATGGCGCCCAGGCGCACTGGACTCTGCGCAGCAACGCCCGCTGTAAGCGAAACCGTTGCCCCCAGTGGTCTGCGTGATGGCGATTGCGCAACTGGCGGTCTTGACAACGCTGCAGACCAACAGCAATTAAGTGTTTTTATAAATAGTTTAAGGAAACTCACCCATATAGGCCGTCAAATAATATAAATAATATGCTATAATAAACATATATTTTATGTATTCATTATATACAATTAAATATATATATTGCTTTTTAAACGCAATTTTCGAAGGTTGGAACATTTTCAGCCGGCGGCCCTAGGCCAACGGTGATGCGCCGCAATGCCACGTCATCTGGCGCCACTTTCGCCCTGTTGATGGTATTGTTTGCACTTCGCGAAAAAGGAGCTCCTCATGATCAATCGTCGCCACGCCATGGCCACTTCTGCCGCCACGGCAGCGCTTGCAACGCTCACCAGTTTGCCCTTTGAAGCAATGGCGCAGAGCAAAAAAGAAACCCTCGTCATCGGCATGACGCTGGAGCCCTCACCGGGCCTGGACCCGACCGGCGGCGCCGCGTCGAGCATTGCCGAGATCACGCATTACAACGTCTTCGAGACGCTCACCAAGATCAACAGCGACGGCTCCGTCTCGCCGCTGCTGGCCGAGAAGTGGGAGGTCTCGCCCGACCTGCGCACCTATACCTTCAGCTTGCGCAAAGGCGTCAAATTCCAGAATGGCGAGCCCTTCAATTCCGCCGCCGTCAAGTACTCGTTTGAGCGCGCCGGCGGCGAAAAAAGCACCAACAAGGACAAACGCACCTTCTCCATGATGGACAGTGTGGCGGTGATTGACGAGCAGACCGTGGTCATCATCAACAAGGAGCTTGATCCCGACTTCCTCTTCCTGATGGGCCAGGCCACGGCCATCATCGTCGAACCAAAAACTGTTGACACCAACGCCACCAAACCCAATGGCACCGGGCCGTTCAAGCTCGACGTGTGGAACAAAGGCTCGTCGGTCACCTTGACCAAGTGGGACGGTTACCGCAACGCCGCCCAGGTGAAACTGAAAAAAGTCACGTTCCGCTTCATCAGCGACCCGGCGGCGCAGGTGGCAGCGCTGCTGGCAGGCGACATCCACGCCTTCCCGCGCGTCACGCCCAGAAGCGTGCCGCAGTTCAAAAACAACCCGAAATTCCAGGTGATGGCCAGCGGCTCGCGCGCCAAAACCATCCTCGCCATCAACAACAAGAAGAAACCGCTGGACGATGTGCGCGTACGCCGCGCCATTGCCGCCGCGATTGACCGCAAAGCCGTGATTGAAGGCGCCGGTGACGGTTATGGCACGCCCATCGGCAGCCACTACGTGCCGGGCGGTTTCGGTTTTGTCGACACCACCGGCATCAATCCCTATAACGTCGACAAAGCGCGCGCCTTGCTGGCTGAAGCCGGCATCAAGACGCCGCTGGAACTCACCCTGAAACTGCCGCCGCCGCCCTACGCACGCCAGGGCGGCGAGGTGATCGCGGCGCAGTTGGCCAAAATTGGCATCATTGCGAAAATCGAAAACGTCGAGTGGGCGCAATGGTTGAGCGGCACCTACACCAACAAGAACTACGACCTCACCATCATCTCGCATGTGGAGCCGTTTGACTTGGGCAACTTCGCCAAGAAAGACTATTACTGGAACTATGAATCGGCGGCATTCAATACGCTCTTTGACAAGATCAAGAACACAGCCCGCCCGGCCGACCGCGCCAAACTTTTGGGAGATGCGCAGCGCATGCTCGCCAATGAAGCCGTGCACGGTTTTTTGTACCAGCCGCAGTGGATCACATTGGCCGACAAAAACCTCAAAGGCCTGTGGAAAGACATGCCGATTTTTGTCAACGACCTGGCCTCCATTCACTGGGCTTGAAAGATATGGCCCCCACGCTTTCCCACTGCGTGTGGACGCTGCCCCCCAAGGGGGCTAATTTTTCTCGGGGCGGCCCGTCGAAAAATTGCCTGTGACTGCCTTGTACGACCTGAGTGCGCAGGAGTTGCTGCGCGCCTACCGTTCGCACGCGCTCTCGCCGGTTGAAGTCACCCAGGCGGTTCTGGACCACATCGCGCGCTGGGAGCCGCACATTCATGCCACGTGGCTGCTGCGGCCCGAACTGGCGCTGGCGCAGGCCCGTGCGTCGGAGGCGCGCTGGCTGAAAAACGCGCCCTGCGGCGCATTAGACGGCGTGCCGGTCACCATCAAAGACAACATCGCCACGAAGGGCGATGCGACACCTTTGGGTTCTGCCGCCGTCTCGCTCACACCCGCCAGAGCAGACGCGCCCCCGGCTGCGCGACTGCGCGAAGCCGGCGCGGTGATGGTCACCAAGACGACGATGCCCGACTACGGCATGTTGTCCAGCGGTCTTTCCACCTTTCACAAACTCGCGCGCAACCCCTGGGACCTGAGCAAAGGTCCGGGCGGCTCCAGCGCCGGGGCGGGCGCGGCGGCTGCGGCAGGATATGGCCCGCTGCATATCGGCACCGACATCGGCGGTTCCCTGCGCCTGCCGGCAGGCTGGTGCGGCATTTACAGCTTGAAACCCAGCCTCGGGCGCATCCCCATCGACCCGCCATTTACCGGGCGCGCAGCGGGCCCGATGACGCGCACTGTGGCGGATTCGGCCTTGCTGATGCAAGTCCTCTCGCTGCCTGACGCGCGCGACAGCATGAGCCTGCCGCAGCAAGGCATTGACTGGAGCGACTTCGACCACGGCACAAAAGCCTTGCGCGGCCTGAAAATCGGCCTCTTGCTCGACGCCGGATGTGGCCTTGCTGTCGAGCCCGAAATCCGCGCAGCCATTGAAACGGCTGCGAAAGTGTTTGAGGCTGCCGGCGCCATCGTCACACCGATGAAGCCCTTCATGACGCGGGCCATGCTCGACGGCCTGGACCACGCCTGGCGCATGCGTTCACACATCGACCTGAAGGCCCTGGCGCCCGGTAAAAGGGCCGCCGTGTTGCCCTATATCCGCCAATGGGCCGACAGCGCGGCGGACATGTCGGGCGCGCAGGTTTTCGCCGCGACCCAGCAGTCTTATGTGGTACGGGTGGCCACGGTGCGGGCCTGCAGTGAATTTGATTTCGTCATCTCGCCAACCGCGCCCGTCCCCGCCTTTGCCGCCGAGTTGCCCTCGCCCACCAACGACCCGCTGCGCGGACTGGAGCACATTGCTTTCACCGTGCCGTACAACATGTCCGAGCAACCTGCGG
This sequence comes from Rhodoferax sp., assembly GCA_031410295.1. Taxonomy (GTDB): domain Bacteria; phylum Pseudomonadota; class Gammaproteobacteria; order Burkholderiales; family Burkholderiaceae_C; genus JANYCG01. The sequence goes on along the minus strand of JANNYX010000443.1, from coordinate 5,735 downwards.
CGTCAATCAATTGCGGCTACACATCGGCTGGCCTGCCGATTGGTTTGCAGATCGCCGGGCAGCGTTTTGACGACCTGGGTGTGTTGCGCGTCTCGCGGGCGTTTGAGCTTCTGCGCGGCCCGCAGCGCGATTGGCCTTCCGTTCCGACCTGATTCTGGTGACACTTTCCGACAGCCTCGGCAACCCGGTCACGCTGTCGGACCCAAGCAGTCTGGGCGCGGTCAATGATTTTGTCGAAGGAGTCATCGCCTGCGAGGCGCGCGCGGTCAACGTGCTGCAGCTCGCGGAGCGCGACGCGAGCGCCAACGTGCAGGCCTACTGCGCGGCGCTGCACATGTTTGCCGAATCGCGCGATGCACCGGCCAACGCGCAGCCCTTTCTTGAACGCGCCCTGCAAGCGATCGAAACCAACCCGGCCGTCACCCTTCGCGAGCGCCGCTTTGTCGCCGCCATCGCCGCCTGGGTGGCGGGCGACACACAACGCGCGGGCGCCTTACACGAAGAGCAGACGCGTGAATTTCCGCGCGATCTGGCCTCGCTCAAACTGGGCCAGTACCACCGCTTCAACGCAGGCGACGCGCCCGGCATGTTGCGCCCGGCGCTGGCCGCAGAACCTGCCGCCGCTGACGTGCCGTATTTCCACGGCATGCTGGCCTTTGGGTACGAACAATGCCATCAACTTGATAGGGCGGAAACATCTGCGCGCCGCGGCATTGCGCTGTGTCGAAAGGAACCCTGGGCGCACCATGCCGTGGCCCACGTGATGCTGACAAAAAGGCGCAATCAAGAAGGTTACGACTTCATGGCCGGCGTGAGCGACACCTGGACCGGCCTGAACTCCTTCATGCTCACCCACAACTGGTGGCACCAGGCCCTGTTTGCCATCGAACTCGCAGCGTTTGACGAAGCCTTGCGCCTTTACGACGAACGCATTTGGGGCGTCGTCAAAACCTATTCGCAGGACCAGGTCAACGCCGTCTCGCTGCTCTCGCGGCTGGAGCTGCGGGGTGTGGACGTGGGGGAGCGATGGCAGGATGTTGCTGCTTACCTGCTACCCCGCACTGCTGACCAGGTCTCGCCTTTTCTGGATTTGCACTACCTCTATGGTCTGGCACGGGCCGACAAACCCCAAGCCGGCGAATTGATGGGAAACATCGAGACCCACGCGCGCGCCTGCACCGAGACGCAGCCGGTGTGGCGCCAAGTGGCTGCGCCGGCGGCGCGTGGCCTCTTGGCCCACGCGCGTGGTGACTTCAAGCAGGCGGTCGACCATCTTTCGCTGGCCTTGCCGCGCCTGGTCGAGATCGGCGGCAGCCATGCCCAGCGGGACTGGTTTGAGCAACTGCTTCGGGACGCGTCGCAACGAAGACGCCATTAACCCTTTTAACCCTTTTACCCTTCAAAACCGAAAACCATGACCACTCTCATCCTGTTGCCCGGCCTCGCCTGCAACGCCGTGATGTGGCAGCATCAACTGGCCGCGCTGCCAGCTGCGCTCAATACCCAGGTGACCGACGTGCACACCCGCTTTGACAAGGTGCAGGCCATGGCGCAGGCGCTGTTGAATGAACACCCAGGCGACCTGATTTTGTGCGGCGCATCGATGGGCGGCATGTTGGCGATGGAGGTGGCGCGTCAGGCGCCCGCGCGCATCAAGGCGCTTGCCTTGCTGGGGACCAATGCCCGGCCAGAGACGCCCGAGATGCGCAAGCTGCGCGAAGCGGCAATTCTGTTTTTCGAGCAGGGCCGAGCCGAAGAAGTGCTGAAGTTCAACCTGGGCATGGCGTTTCACAAGAGCCGCATCAACGACACCGCGCTGACCCAAACCTACTTGGATTTCGTGCTGGCCGCTGGCGCTGCACAGCTGGTGCGGCAAAACCGCGCCGTTATGGCCCGGCCCGACGCGCGCCTGCACTTGCCTCAAATCAATTGTCCAACCCTGGTGTTGTGCGGTGACGGAGACCAGCTCACACCGCCCGAGTGCTCGCGGGAAATCGCTTCGCTGGTTCCCGCTGCCGAGATTCAGTTCGTCGCCGACTGCGGCCACATGCTGACGATGGAGCGGCCAACGGAAGTAAACGCGGTGTTATTGCCATGGCTTGATCGCACTTTGGCAAGAATCAACGCGTGACTCGACCCGTTACTCCTTGGGCAGACTCTTGACCTTGGCCATCAACCGCAGGTACACCGATGGCGACACAAATTTCTCGACCTCGCCGCCGAGCAGGGCGATCTCGCGCACAAACGTGCTGGAAACAAACTGGTATTTGTCGCTGGGCGTGAGGAACACGGTTTCGACATCCGGCATCAGGGTGCGGTTCATGCCGGCGAGCTGGAATTCGTAGTCAAAGTCGGTCACCGCACGCAGCCCCCGCACCACCGCTTTGGCGCCGTTGGCCACGACAAAATCCCGCAGCAGGCCGGCGTAACTGTCGACCGTGACCTGCGGGTAATCTTTGGCGACTTCGCGCACCATGTCCAGGCGCTCCTGCAGGTTGAACAGCGCGCCTTTTTTGTGGTGACCAGCCGCCACGGCAATGATGACGCGGTCAAACAGCTGTGTCGCGCGGCGCACCACGTCTTCATGCCCGTGTGTCAGCGGGTCGAAGGTGCCGGGGTAGACGGCAAGCACGCTGTTGCTCATGGGAGTTCCTGAAAATGGCGCATGCGCGGGATTATGCCGCGCGCTTCAACAAATGCGCATGCACCGCACCCGCCTTCAAATAGCGGTGTGTCGTCAGGCGAAACACCGACAGCTTTTCATCGCGCCACTTTTGCGGCGCTTCAAGGTAGACAAACCCCGTTGTGGCCATGGCCAGGCTGGCAGCACTCAAGGCCGGTTCAAACAACAGCGAGTCAAACGGTGGATCCAGAAAAATCACGTCGACGCTGCGCTCCGCCAGCGCCTTCAACGCGTGAACGCCATCGCCGCGGATCACCTGCACCACGTCGGCTGTCAACTGCAACTTGACGGCTTCGAGCTGGGCAATCAGGCTTTTGTCCGATTCAACGAGCCTCACTTCCCGCGCCCCGCGTGACGCGGCTTCGAAACCCAAGGCCCCGGTGCCCGCAAACACGTCAACACAACGCCAGCCACTGAGGTCTTGCCCAAGCCAGTTGAACAAAGTCTCGCGCACCCGGTCGGGTGTGGGGCGCAAGCCGGGCTTGTTGGCGACCTTCAGTTTGGTGCGTTTCCAATGGCCGCCGATGATGCGGACCTCATGGGAAACCCGGGATACCGCGGGTTCAACAGACTTCACGGGCGGTTCGACCGCGCGTTTCAAGCCCGCCCTCACGGATTGCCGCCCACCACCACCGTCACCATCCGCTTGGGTTGAAGTTTGCGCGTGAACGCGGCCTTGATGTCTGGCAGCGTGACTTTGTCAACCGCCTGCGTCCAGGTGTCCAGGTAGTCCAGCGGCAAGCGGTACCAAGCGATGTTGGCTACGTTGTCGAGCAGTTTGGCATTGCTGTCAATGCGCAGGGCAAAACCGCCGATGAGGTTGTCTTTGGCGCCTTTGAGTTCTGCCGCGCTGGGGCCTTCATCGACGAATTTGCTCAACACCTCGCGCGAGACCTGCAGGGCCTGGGTTGCCTGATCGGGCCGGGTTTGCAGGCCAATGGTGAAAGCGCCGGCGTGGATGGCCGGTGAAAAATAACTGTAGACGCTGTAACTCAGGCCGCGTTTCTCGCGCACCTCGCCATACAGGCGCGAGACAAAACCACCCCCCCCCAGAATGTAGTTGCCAACGGTGAGCGGGAAAAAATCCGGATCATCGCGTTTGAAGCCGGGCTGGCCAATCAGCACATGGGCCTGCGCCGAGTCGAAAGCGATTTTTTCCTCTTTCGCAGAGGCCAAAGGCGCAATCTCCGGCACCGCTGCCCAGGGCGAACAATCGGCCTTCAAGGCTGACATCGAAGGCAGCGGCTTCACTTTTGACAGCAACTGACCCACCATCGCGTCGGCCTGGGCGCGCGAGACCGCCCCGACGATGGTCACGACGGCACGGCACGGCGCTACGCTGCTGGCGTGCAGATTCTTCATGTCCTCCAGCGTGATGTTGGCCAGCGACGCTTCGGTCAATTCATACCCATAGGGGTGGGAGCCATAAACGGCGTTGGCAAAAGCACGGCCGGCAAGGGTGGCCGGGCGCGTGTTGGCCTCCTTGATGCTGGCGGCGATGCGCTCCCGGTTGCGCTGCCAGATGTCAGGCGGAAATGAGGGCTCGCCAATCAGCCGAGCGGCCAACGCGACCGCTTTGGGCAAGAGGTCGGGATAGGTCAGGGAGCGCAGCGAAAAACTCATGCGGTCCGTGCTGGCGCTGGCGCTAAAGGAGGCGCCCAGGTCGGCCCAGGCCTCGCCCAGGGCGTTTTCATCAAGCGCCGGATTGGCGCCGCTGGCTTGAGCACCCTGGCTTGACAGGCTGGCCGTGACGCTCGCCAGGCCAGCCTTGCCGAGGGGGTCGCGCCGCGTGCCAGCGTCGAATTCGATGCGCACGTCGACCATCGCGATGGCCGGGCTTTCGACCAGGTAAATGCGCGTGCCCGAGGCTTGCGTCCACTGCACGATGGGAATGCCCGCCCACGAGGGTGATGCAAAAATCAGGGCATAGGCCGTCGAATATATTAGATACTTCGCTATATTTTTTATAGTAATCATGCGAATTCTCAGTGTCTGGCGCCCGCCGCCGGGGTGCGTGGCTTGCGGGTTTTGTCAAGGGGCTGGGGGCGCAGCGTCGCAATCGTCAACTGGTCGTCACCGAAATACTTCAGCGCCACCGCTTTGACCTGGTCGCTGGTCACGGTGCGCAATCTGGCGATGAGTTGCTCGGCAGCATCCAAGGGCTGCCCCTGCACCCAATACACGCCCAAGGCGCGCGCCTGGTTGAACACCGAATCGAGTTTGTAGACTTCGCTGGCCACCCACTGGGTTTTGACGCGGTTGAGCTCGGCCTCGCTGACACCTTCACGGGCGACGCGGGCGACCTGCTCACGCAGCGCCTGCTCCACCTCTTCGGCGGTTTTTCCCTGCGCCGGAACCCCATCCAGGAAAAACAGTTGCGGCCCGCGGCCCCACAGGCCGTTGTAGGCGCCGGAGCTGTCGGCCAGGCGCTTGTCACCCTGGCCCAACGCGCGGTCCAGCCGCGCACCGCTGTAACCATCGAGCACGGCGGCCAGCACAGTCAGGGCCAGGGCATCGTTGCCGGCGACGCCCGGCTCACTGAGCGAGGTCAAACTGGGCACCTTGAAGGCCATCGTCAAGTAGGACTGCTCGGCCGGCGCCTTGAAGTCCAGACGGCGCAAGCCGGACTGCTGCGGCTCGACCTGCGGCTTGCGCGCCGGCACCGGGCGCGCGGCGATGCCGCCGTAATATTTTTCCGCGAGCTGTCTGGCCCGCGCCACATCCACATCACCGGCGATGACCACGGCAGCGTTGGCAGGCACATACCATTTCCTGAAAAACTCGCGGGCGTCGGCAGGTGTCATCGCATCCAGGTCGTTCATCCAGCCCACGATCGGCCGGCGATAAGGCGAGGCCACAAAAACCGCGGCGTTCATCGCCTCACCCATCAAGGCGCGCGGGTTGTCCTCGGTGCGTGAGCGGCGCTCTTCCTTGACCACCTCAATTTCCTTTTTGAATTCTTCGTCACTCCACTGGTTGTTGGCAAACCGGTCGGCTTCAAGCTGCATCACGTCTTCTAGGCGATTGGACGGAATCTGCTGGTAATAACCGG
>JANNYX010000442.1:0-1725 GCA_031410295.1 Rhodoferax sp. | reverse complement strand
CGGATGATGTCCCAGGTGGCGAATTTTTCACTGAAGCGGCGCCGGTTGTTCTTCCACATGAAGTCGTAAACACAGTTGTGGAAGTAATAAAACTCCATGTGTTTGAACTCGGTCTTGGTTGCCGAAAACATTTCTTCCACGCGGCCAATGTGCTCGTCCATGGTGCCGCCCACGTCCATCAAAAGCAGCACCTTCACGTTGTTGTGGCGCTCGGGCACCATCTTGATGTCGAGCCAGCCGGCGTTGGCCGCCGTCGAGCGGATGGTGTCGTCCAGGTCCAGCTCTTCCACATTGCCCTCGCGGGCGAACTTGCGCAGGCGGCGCAGCGCGATCTTGATGTTGCGCGTACCGAGCTCCTGGGTGTCGTCGTAATCCTTGTAGGCGCGCTGGTCCCACACCTTTACCGCACTCTTGTTGCGGCTCTTGTCCTGCCCAATGCGGATGCCCTGCGGGTTCTGGCCATAGGCGCCAAAGGGCGAAGTGCCACCAGTGCCGATCATCTTGTTGCCGCCTTCGTGGCGCTCTTTCTGCTCTTCGAAGCGTTTTTTCAACGTCTCCATCAACTCGTCCCAGCCCATCTTTTCGATCTTGGCCTTTTCCTCCGGGCTCAGCTCCAGCTCGAGGTTCTTGCGCAGCCATTCCAGCGGAATCTCCTTGGTGAAATCGGCCACCATCTCGACGCCCTTGAAGTAGGAAGCAAAGGCACGGTCAAATTTATCGTAGTGTTTTTCGTCCTTGATCAGGCTGGCGCGGCTCAAGTAATAGAAGTCGTCGATCTTGTAGCCGCCTTCGCCAATTTCATGCCCGGCGTCATCGAGCTCGGGCACAGCGTTCGGTCCGACCACGCCCTTCTTCAGCGCTTCAAGCAGTGTCAGGTATTCCTTGACGGACACCGGCAATTTGGCCGAGCGCAAGGTGTAGAAAAAATCGATCAACATGGCATTCTTCCTCTCAGCGGGGCCGGTCCAACTGGTGTATCAACTGCGCCCGCACTTCAGGCCATTCGCCTGAGCGCAGGCTGTACATCACGGTGTCGCGGATGCTGCCGTCACGCCGCAGCGCGTGGCCGCGGATCACGCCGTCCTTGCGCGCACCCAGGCGCTCAATGGCTTTCTGCGAGGCGAAGTTGAAATTGTCGGTGCGCCATCCGACCACATTGCAGCTGAGTGTTTCAAATGCGTGGGTCATCAGGAGCCATTTGGCGGCGGAGTTGACATGGGTGCGCTGGCAGCGTTTGGCGTACCAGGTGTAGCCAATTTCAAGACGTTTCACGGCTGGCAGGATGTCGTGGTAACTGCTGCTGCCCAGCACCGTGCCGCTGGCAGCGCCTAGCACGGCAAAGGCAAAACGATTGCCGGCTTCGCGCATGGCCAGGGCGTCTTCGATGTATTTTCGGGTTTGCCCGGGTTCGGGCACCGAGGTTACCCGGATGTTCCACAGCGCGCCATCGGCCGCAGCGGCGGCCAGACCCGTCTCGTGGTCAAGCGACAGCGGCACCAGGCGGATGCCGCGCCCTTCGAGAATGACCGGTTCCACAAACGCCATGGCGATGTTTCCGAGCAATCAGCGGTTGTGACGCTGCATGAACACCAGTTTTTCAAACAGTGTCACGTCCTGCTCGTTTTTCAGTAGCGCACCCACCAGCGGCGGCACCGCCACTTTGTCGTCCTTGCTTTGCAGGGCTTCAAGCGGAATGTCTTCGGCGACGAGCAGCTTGAGCCAGTC
>JANNYX010000441.1:0-1699 GCA_031410295.1 Rhodoferax sp. | reverse complement strand
CCTGCCCCCATTTTTCAGACAGCTTCTGGCCGACGATTCGCGCCAAAGCATCGGACGCGCCACCAGGCGTTTGCGGCACGATAATGCGCACCGGCTTGGCGGGAAAGGTGGCCGGTTGTGACGACGATTGCGCCAGCGTAGCGGGCGATATCGCCAGCGCGGCCAATGCCGTTAGGGCGACGCCGAGGCGACCCAGCACCGATTTGAAAACAGACCCCGCAGTGTGCATCTGGCGTTCCTGGTTGTGACGAGTAATCTTAGCTCAGGCCGCCGGGTGGCGAGGCCTACAGAGCCGACAAAATGATCCCGGATGTCGCTATATTTTTAATAGCAAACAATGTCCATTATCTGACGGCCTATGCCTGATTCTATTGATGTGAATTACAAAACGCGGCTGGGGCAGCCGCACAGGCGCTGCAAGCGCTGCCCCTGCAGCCACCACACCAGCCAGCCCAACAGCGCCGCCGGAATGAAGACCCAATGTGTCGATGGCCGCGCCGGATTGGGCAGCTTCAATTCGACGACCCGATAGCCTTGCTCGACGGCGAGACACCAGTGTATAAGACTGAACTTTCCGGACACAAGACATGACTCATCTCGAAAAATTGCAACTTCCGTCACTTCGAAATGAAGTGCCTGAGCAAGAGTGGCAGGCCCGCGTTGACCTGGCGGCCTGTTACCGCCTGGTTGCACACTACGGCATGTCGGACATGATGGCCAACCACATCACGCTGCGGGTCCCGGGCGAGGAAAACGCCTTTTTGACTAACCCCTACGGCATGATGTACGAAGAAATGACGGCCTCGTGTCTGATCAAGGTCGACCACCATGGGCAGATCTTGTACAAGCCCGATTTTGGCGATCTTGGCTACGGCCTGAACAAGCCGGGGTTCATTTTGCACAGTGCGGTTCACGTCGCCCGTCCCGAGGTGAACTGCGTGATCCACACCCACACCGCGGCGGGCCTGGCGGTCTCTTCGCTGGCGTGCGGCCTGTTGCCCATCAACCAGACCTCCATGCGGTTTTTGAAGATTCGATACCACGATTACCTGGGCGTTGTGCTGGACATAACCGAGCAGGCGGCGCTGGTACGCGACCTGGCCACAAGCGAAGCACTGATCTTGCGCAACCATGGTTTGTTGACAGTTGGCCGCACCGTTGGCGAAGCCTTCAACTGGATGCACCGGCTTGAATTGTCTTGCCGTGCCCAGTTGCAAGCGTTGGCCTGCAACACGTCGTTGCAATCCGTGCCGGATGCTGTTTTGCAGGAAACCTACATGAACTACCAGCCGCAAACCCGGCGCCCGTATGGGGTGATGGAGTGGCCAGGTTTGCTGCGCATGCTTGCCCGTATTGACCCAAGTTTCAGCGATTGAGGAGTTTTCACCATGACTGAACCTGTCCACTACAGCTTTCAGCGGCGCAACTGTTTGAAATGGATGGGCGCCGCAGGACTCGGGCTGCAATCACTGCCCGGCTGGAGCCAGGACGCCTGGCCAATCAAACCCATCCGTTGGATCGTCCCTTTCGCCCCCGGTGGCACTTCCAGCATCGTCGCGCGGGCAGTCGCCACCGAGTTGACCAAACAGATGGGCGTGCCCTTCGTCATCGACAACAAAGGGGGCGGGGGCGGGGTGCCGGCGATGCAGGAAGCCGTGCGCGCGCCAGCCGATGGTTACACCATCGTGATGAGCCACAT
>JANNYX010000440.1:0-2128 GCA_031410295.1 Rhodoferax sp. | reverse complement strand
TGCACGCGGGCGCGGTGGCGGTTGGAGGTGTCGTTGCTGACGATGACAGTGGGGTCGAATTCAACCCACGAGCTTTCGCAGCAGCTCCTACGTCGTTGGCCGCAAAGACATCTTGATTTAGAGCCTCGATCCATTCCTGCGCATCCGCCTCGCGTCTTGCGTCGTCTGCCATCGCCTGGTAACCGGCCTTACATGTTTTCTTGAGCGCTTCTGAAGTCACCGCGCGCCGCCTTCAAACAGGTTTGCAATGGTTTCACTGCCCATGGCATCAAAATCAGCGGGGACTTTGAGCTGACCTTCCATGGCGCCACTGCGCCGGGGTTTAACGCTCGGGGGTAGCGCGGAAGCGCTGCCTACCCCCTGCGCAATCAGCGCCACCACCAGCGTGTTCATGCTGACACCCTCCTGTTCGGCCCGTGCCACCAGACGCGTGTGCAGGCTTTTGGGCAGGCGCGCGACAAAACGGCCGGATTCGCCACCCGCGCTGGGTTGGGGGATGGCATCGCCTTGCGCTTGCGCCACAGCCAGCCAGGCCGCCGCAGCCTCGTAGGCGTCCGCAATCGCGGCTTCGGGTGTGGCGCCATCGCCCATGCAGCCGGGTAAATCCGGAAAACTGGCCAGCCAGCCACCACCTTCGCCGGCACTCAGTGGGCGGATTTCCACCGGGTAGTTCGTGGCCTTTTTGGCGTCTGAATGCTTCATTCCCAATCTCCTTTGCCAAATTTCACCAAGCGAACAAACTGGCGGATGTACACCGGCTTGATCGGTCGATGCGCGGGCACGCTCACCTTGGCGCCATTGGCATGCCGCACGATATGGTGGCTGCCGCCCGGGCTGTGTACCGTCAACCCAAACGCCTGAGCCACAGTCTGCACCTGCTCCATGCGCCAATCCAGCGGGTTGTTTTGCATCGCGTCGAGCAGCTTTTGCGCTTGGCTCATGATACTAAATATAGTGTTATTTTCAAAATTCCTCTCAATGCCATGGCAACCTTTGTGGTCAAAAATACTGACGAGCTTGGTGAATAAATTTATACTGTTATTTTATACAGTTAACTTTCAACCGTGTTACCCAATAACGTGTCTGGCTCAATTGCCAGCGCCGCCCCGCATTACGCCGAGCTGCATTGCCTCAGCAATTTCAGCTTCCAGCGCGGCGCCTCGCACCCGGAGGAGCTGGTCGAGCGCGCGCACGCCCTGGGTTACAGCGCGCTGGCGATCACCGACGAATGTTCGGTGGCGGGGGTGGTGCGAGCGCATGGCGAAGCGAAGAAGCTGGGGCTGAAACTGCTGCTGGGGGCCGAGTTTGTCTTGCCGCCAGACTCGCCCGGCGCGGGTTGCACCGTCATCGCGCTGGCGCACAACCTCAACGGCTGGGGCAACCTGTGCGAGTTCATCACCAGCGCGCGCCGCGCCGCGCCCAAAGGCAGTTACGAGGTGTCGTGGCCGGGCAGTGACTGGGCGCAACTTGCCGACTGCGAAATCCTGCTGGTTTTGCCGCGCGTCAACGCTGCCAATAACGCATCCAACTACGCACCCAATCATGTCCCCAACAACGCAGCACAGACTGTTCAAGCTGGGTTCGCAGATGCTATTAATTTTGAAGCAAACTATTCAATATTATTGTCGGCCTATAAGCTTTTTGGTTCACGGCTTTGGCTGGCGACGGAATTGCTGCACCAGCTGGACGACGCCTTGTGGCATCACACGCTCGCGCGCTTGTCGACGCTTAGCGGCGTGCCGCTGGTGGCCGCTGGCAACGTGCACATGCATGTGCGTTCGAGGAAACCCTTGCAGGACGTGATCACCGCCGTGCGGCTGGGGGTTCCAGTGGCCGAATGCGGTTTTGCGCTGCAGCCCAATGCCGAGGCGCACCTGCGTTCGCGCGAGCGCCTGGCGCAGATTTACCCGGCCGATCTGCTGGCCAACACGCTGGTCATTGCGGCGCGTTGCACCTTCAGCCTCGACGAGCTGCGTTACCAGTACCCGATGGAGACGGTGGCCGGTGGCCTTACCCCGCAAGAGACGCTGCGCCGCTACACCTACGAGGGCGCCAGCCAGCGTTATCCAGAGGGCATTGCGGCCTCGGTGCAATTGCAGATCGAACACGAACTGGCGCTCATCGCCGA
>JANNYX010000439.1:0-3560 GCA_031410295.1 Rhodoferax sp. | reverse complement strand
GATGAACCCGCCGCTGGCATGAACGCCACAGAGAAGGTGATGCTGCGCGAGCTGATCGACCGCATCCGCAAAGACAACCGCACCATCCTCTTGATCGAGCACGATGTGAAACTGGTGATGGGCCTGTGTGACCGCGTCACCGTGCTGGATTACGGCAAACAGATCGCCGAGGGCACGCCGGCCGATGTGCAGAAGAATGAAAAGGTGATCGAGGCCTATTTGGGCACCGGGGGCCATTGAGGACATGACCATGACGAAACCAGTATTGCTCAAGGTAAGCGGCCTGAAAGTGGCCTACGGTGGCATCCAAGCGGTCAAGGGGATCGATTTTGAAGTGATGGAAGGCGAATTGGTGTGCCTGATTGGCTCCAACGGCGCTGGCAAAACCACCACCATGAAGGCCATTACCGGCACCTTGCCCTTCAATGAAGGCAGCATCGACTACCTGGGAAAAAGCATCAAAGGCAAGGGCGCCTGGGACATGGTCAACGCCGGTCTGGCCATGGTGCCTGAAGGCCGCGGTGTGTTTACGCGCATGAGCATCACCGAGAACCTGCTGATGGGCGCCTACATCCGCACCGACAAAGCCGAAATCGCCGCCGACCTGGACAAGACCTTTGGCATTTTCCCGCGCCTCAAAGAGCGCCGCAGCCAATTGGCCGGCACCTTGTCGGGCGGCGAGCAGCAAATGCTGGCGATGGGCCGCGCCTTGATGAGCCGCCCCAAGGTCTTGCTGATGGATGAGCCCTCGATGGGCCTCTCGCCGATCATGGTCGACAAGATTTTTGAAGTGGTGCGCGATGTCGCAGCCCAGGGCGTGACCATTTTGCTGGTTGAGCAAAACGCCAGCCGCGCCTTGGCGCTGGCAGACCGGGGTTATGTGATGGAATCGGGCCTGATCACCATGAGTGGCGACGCCAAGATGATGTTGTCTGACCCGAAAGTCCGCGCGGCCTACCTGGGTGAATGATTTTTTATGAATGGACACGACAATGCGAAAACACAACTTGTTTGAGATGCTGCGCAGACTCACGGCGGTGGCTCTCTTTGGTCTCCTCGCTTGGGCGCCTGTGCAGGCCCAGGTGAAACCGAAACTTCTGGAATCCGGCGCCGGCAACCCGGCATCGGCGCTGTTTGCCGGCAACAGCTTTTTCTACTACAACAACTCCCTGCACGGGCATGTGTCCAACTTGCTGCGCGCGGCCGAGCCGGGCTACCGTTTTCGTTCGGTGTCAGCCACCATCAGCGGCTCGGGTTTCGACTGGCACGACATGGAGTCGTACTTTCGTCCCAACGCGCTCTCGTCCTACTCCTTCGACGCGCGCAACAACATCGTCTTCAACAAGCTGGAGCGTTTGTTTGACGTGGCGATCATGATGGATTGCAGCCAGTGCCCGATCCATCCGCAGCTCAAGACGGTGTTTCGCGACTATGCCAAAAAGAACACCGACACGGTGCGAAAAAACGGCGGCAAGCCGGTGTTTTTCATGTCCTGGGCCTACGCCGACATGCCCGAGATGACGGCCCAGTTGGCCGACGCCTACACCCAGGCCGGCAATGACTTTGACGCTTTCGTGATTCCGGCCGGTTTGGCCTTCGCGCGCTCCAAAACACAACGCCCCGACCTCAACCTGTACATCGCCGATCTGCGCCACCCGAGCATGATGGGCACCTACCTGGCAGCCTGCACTACCTATGCCGCCTTGTTCAAGAAGTCACCGGTTGGCCTGGCCTACACCGCCGGGCTGGAACCGGCCGTCGCCACCCACCTGCAAACCGTGGCCTGGGAGACCGTGCAGGACTATTACCGGCCCTGATCTTCGGGCCCGGCACGATTCTTTGTTGATAGGCCGGTCGCTGCCGGTTCAGACCGTCAATCCAGCGTCACATTCAGCTCTTTGGCCAGGGCGATCCAGTTGGGTTTGTTCTCCCGGTCGAGTTTTTCGAACTGCTCGGCGGTCCAAGGCTTGTCGTTCAGGCCAAAATTCTTGTTGATGGCCTTGACGCGCGGCGTGTCGGCGGCTTCCTGGCACAGCGCAGAAATGCGCTGAACGATCTCGCGCGGTACACCGGCTGGGCCGAACATGCCGATCCAGCCCTCGATGTTGAAGACCTGCTCCTTGAAACCTTGCTCGTCAAAGGTGGGCACATCGGGCAACAGGGGCGAACGCACGCGGGTGGGCACCGCAATCGGCCGCACCTTGCCCGACTGGATATGCGGGTTGATGGCCAACATGCTGCCCATCGCCGCCGTGATTTGGCCGGACGCGAGGTCCAGCCACATCGGCGCCTCACCGCGGTAAGGAATCGGTTCCACATCGATCCCATATAGTTTGCCCAGTTGCTGCGCCACCATATGCGGCAACGAACCGGGTGAATAGTTGCCAATGGTGATGCGTTGTTTCTTGCCCATTTCCACCAGGTCTTTCATTGACTTGATGGGGGAACTGGCATTCACGGCCAGCGGCAGGTGCCCGGCATGGAAACCCGACACATGGACGAAGTCCTTGTCGGGGTCATACGGCATCTTTTTGTAAAACACGCGGTTATGGTTGGTCGAGCCGGTGATGGTGAACCAGAAAGTGTGGCCGTCGGGCGCGGCTTTGGCCACTTCGGCGCCGGCCAGCATGCCGCTGGCGCCAGGCTTGTTGTCCACCAGAAACGGCTGGCCGAGTTTTTGACCCAGGTAATCGCCGTAGGCGCGGGCCAAAGCATCTGTAAGGCCACCGGCAGGGAAACCGACGATCACTTTCACCGGTTTGGCAGGCCAGGCAGACTGCGCCCAGAGGCCGTTTGAAATTGCGGCCAGCGCTGCCGTGCCCGCCAGTGATTGAACAAAACGCCTGCGATCCGTTGTCATGGAGTCTCCTAGTTATGGGGGGAGGGTGACAAAGATGCTAGCCGGTCAGCGCCGGTGCCGCAACCGCAAAAACCTGAGGGCCGGGTTGCGACTTGCTGCTGGCCCTGGTTGTACGGGGCAACACGACCGCAGCAAAAATTTTGCGGGGCGAAGTTGGGGTAGAGTCAATTCATGACACAGCCTGAATCCGCCAGCATCATCGAAGGTGTGAAGTCCTTCCTGGTCTGGGTGACTGGCGCATTGGCGGGCATTACGGCGATCCTCTATGCCTGCGGCTACCTGGTGACGCGGTCACACCTGGCCATGCTTGGTCTGTACGGCCTGGTTGATTTCGGCGCCGACCACTTCTTGCAGGAGGGCGCCAAATTTGCCATCACAACCGCCTATACCGCGCTCAGGCCGCTGTTGTCGATTGTGGTGTTGCTGGGGCTGCTGATGCTTGCGGTGAATGGCCTGTGGTCCTTGCTCGCGAATCGTGCGCTGGGCGAATGGCTCAGGCGGACCCGGGGAAAACTGCTGTCCAGGGTGTCGCTTCTTTTCTGGCGAAAACTTGTTTACCTGATTCTTCTGGGCGCACTGCTGGTGCACGCGAGTTACGCCTTTGACTATTTTGAGAGCCCGATGAACGTGGTGAACCTGCTGTATGCGGACCCGGCAACGGCGACCCAGGGCGGGCTGGACGCGCTCGTGCTGGCGGGCG